>DAONCJ010000140.1:0-8044 GCA_035401985.1 Burkholderiaceae bacterium
TCGGATAGCTGTGTGCTGCTCTGTGGTGCTTTGCTCGTTTAACGGGCCAGCGTGTTCATCTCGAAGCTGACCAGCGTGTGCAAAGCCTTTGAATTATATGCGGAAAGCCGGCCTGGCGCAATTCGGCGGCTCAGGTACGCGGCAGCGTGACGCCACGCTGTCCCTGGTACTTGCCTCCACGGTCCTTGTACGAGGTCTCGCACACCTCGTCCGACTCGAGGAACAGCACCTGGGCGCAGCCTTCACGGGCGTAGATCTTGGCCGGCAGCGGGGTGGTGTTGCTGAACTCCAGGGTGACGTGCCCCTCCCACTCGGGCTCCAGCGGCGTCACGTTGACGATGATGCCGCAGCGCGCGTAGGTGGACTTGCCCAGGCAGATCGTCAGCACGCTGCGCGGAATGCGGAAGTACTCGACCGTCCGAGCCAGCGCGAACGAGTTGGGCGGAATGATGCAGACCTCGCCCTTGAAGTCCACGAACGAGCCCTCATCGAAATCCTTGGGGTCGACGATCGTGCTGTTGATGTTCGTGAAGATCTTGAATTCGTCCGCGCAGCGGATGTCGTATCCGTAGCTGGAGGTGCCGTACGACACGATCCGACGACCATTCTGCTCACGCACCTGGCCCGGCTCGAACGGCTCGATCATGCCGCCGGCGGCCATGCGGCGGATCCATTTGTCTGACTTGATGGTCATGGTGTGGCTTGCTTCAGGGGGGTGAGGTGGCGGATTGTAGAAGCCCGGGCGGCCCGAGGAAAGCCGGATGACCGGCCTAGGTCAAGATCTGCCGCACTGCAACATCCAGACGCAAGCATAATCCGGCCAGAATCGTCGGACGAAGCGCTGGCGACCTCTTCACAAAAGCTCTGCCGCGACGCATATTTCGAGCGCATCCGAACATTCTCGTTGGCACATCCTCAAAGGAGACGACTCATGGATCAAACCGTCAACCTGACGGTCAATGGCAAGCGCGTGTCAATGACTGTCGACGCTCGCACCCTGCTCGTGCAGCTCATCCGCGAACAGCTCAAATTGACGGGCACCCATGTGGGATGCGACACCGCGCAGTG
Organism: Burkholderiaceae bacterium; assembly: GCA_035401985.1. Taxonomy (GTDB): domain Bacteria; phylum Pseudomonadota; class Gammaproteobacteria; order Burkholderiales; family Burkholderiaceae_E; genus Quisquiliibacterium. Next base: position 1,069 of record DAONCJ010000140.1, read on the forward strand.
CGGCGCCTGCACCGTTCACCTCAATGGCCGTGCCGTGAAGGCGTGTTCGCTGCTGGCCGTCCAGGCCGAAGGCGGCGAGATCACGACGATCGAAGGTCTGTCCAATGGCGACACCCTGCACCCGATGCAGGAGGCCTTCCGCGAGTGCCATGCGCTGCAGTGCGGCTTCTGCACGCCCGGCATGGTGATGTCAGCCGTCCAGCTGCTGAAGGACAATCCCAAGCCCACCGAAAAAGAGATCCGCGAAGGACTCGAGGGCAACATCTGCCGCTGCACGGGTTACCACAACATCGTCCGCGCGATCGAATCGGTCGCCGCCAGCAATTGATCATCGGCTCAGGAGAGTCAGCATGACCGATATGTCCAACTCACCGATCGGCAAGTCGCTGCGCCGACGCGAGGATCACCGATTCCTGACGGGAGTGGGCCAGTACACCGACGATGTGACCATGAACGGTCAGACGTATGGGGTATTCGTCCGTTCGCCGCACGCGCATGCGCGCATCCGCAGCATCGACAAGGCAGCCGCGCTGGCTGCCCCCGGCGTGCTTTCGGTGTTCGACGGCGCCGATCTCGCCGAGGCGAAGGTGGGCGGCCTGCCCTGCGGCTGGCTGATCCACAGCAAGGACGGTTCGCCGATGAAGGAGCCGCCGCACCCGGTGCTGGCGCAGGGCAAGGCCCGCTTCGTCGGCGACGCCGTGGCGCTGGTCGTGGCCGAAACCTACCTGCAGGCGCGTGACGCGGCCGAGCTGGTGTCGGTCGACTATGACGTGCTGCCGGCTGTCGTGGATCTGGCGACCGCCGACCAGCAGGCGTCGCTGGTGCACGACGACGTGCCCGGCAACGTCTGCTACGACTGGGGTCACGGCACCGACAAGGCGGTCGTCGACGCAGCGTTCGCCAAGGCGGCGCATGTCACGCGCATGGACATCGTCAACAACCGGCTCATTCCGAACGCCATGGAGCCGCGTGCTGCCAATGCCGTCTACACGCGGCATGACGACTCCTACACGCTCTACGTCGCCAACCAGAACCCGCACGTCGAGCGCCTGCTGATGAGCGCCTTCGTGCTGGGACTGCCCGAGTCGAAGGTGCGTGTGATCGCCCCCGATGTCGGCGGCGGCTTCGGCTCCAAAATCTTCCTGTACGCCGAAGAAACCGCGCTGGTCTGGGCCAGCAAGCGGGTCGGCCGGCCGATCAAGTGGACGGCCGAACGCAGCGAATCGTTCCTGACCGATGCCCACGGGCGCGATCACGTCACGGTGGCCGAGCTCGCGCTGGACAAGGACGGACAGTTTCTGGCGATGCGGGTCAAGACCATCGCCAACATGGGTGCCTACCTGTCGACCTTCGCGTCGTCGGTGCCGACCATCCTGTACGCCACCCTGCTGTCGGGTCAATACCGCACGCCGGCCATCTACTGCGAAGTGAAATCGGTGTTCACCAACACCTCGCCGGTCGATGCCTACCGGGGTGCCGGTCGCCCGGAGGCCACGTTTGTGGTCGAACGGCTGGTCGAGCAGGCGGCACGCGAGATGAAGATCGATCCGGTCGATCTGCGCCGGCGCAACTTCATCAAGGAGTTTCCGTACGCCACGCCCGTCGGCCTGACCTACGACATCGGCGATTACGACGCCACCCTGCGTCGGGCCATCGAGGTCGCCGATGTCGCGGGCTTTCCGGCGCGCAAGGCCGAAGCCGCCCGACGCGGCAAGCTGCGCGGACTGGGCTACTCCTGCTACATCGAAGCCTGCGGACTGGCGCCCTCGAACATTGCCGGTGCGCTTGGCGCGCGGGCGGGTCTGTTCGAAGCCGGCGAAGTCCGCGTGCATCCGACCGGCACCGTCACGGTGTTCACGGGCTCGCACAGCCATGGTCAGGGGCACGAGACCACCTTCGCGCAAGTGGTCGCCGGCAAGCTGGGCATTCCGGTTGAAAACGTCGAGATCGTTCACGGCGACACTGGACGAGTTCCGTTCGGCATGGGCACGTACGGCAGCCGCTCGCTGTCAGTGGGCGGCACGGCCATCGTGAAGGCCGTCGACAAGGTGATCGCCAAGGGCAAGAAGATCGCTGCCCATCTGCTCGAGGCGTCCGACACCGACATCGAGTTCGAGAACGGCGAGTTCAAGGTGGCCGGCACCGACCGCAAGGTGCCGTTCGCGCAGGTTTCGCTCACCGCCTACGTCCCTCACAACTACCCGCTGGACAAGCTCGAACCGGGCCTGAACGAAAACGCCTTCTACGATCCGACCAATTTCACGTATCCGGCTGGCTCGTATGTGTGCGAAGTCGAGGTCGATCCCGAAACCGGCCGCACTACGGTGATCCAGTTCGTGGCCGTCGACGATTTCGGCAACATCGTCAATCCGATGATCGTTGAAGGCCAGGTGCACGGCGGGATCGCCCAGGGTCTCGGCCAGGCGCTGCTCGAAGGAGCCGTATACGACAACGAATCGGGCCAGTTGCTCACCGGGTCGTACATGGACTACTCGATGCCGCGCGCCGATGACCTGCCCAACTTCACCGTCAGCACGCATGGCACCCCCTGCACGCACAACCCGCTGGGCGTGAAGGGCTGCGGCGAAGCCGGCGCGATCGGTTCGCCGCCCGCCTTCATCAATGCCCTGACCGATGCCCTCGGCGTGAAAGACGTGCCGATGCCCGCAACCCCCGAACGCGTCTGGCGCCTCGCCCAGAGCCGCGCCTGACCGACGCGAAAGGACAATATCCATGTACGCATTCGATTATCAAAGGCCCGCATCCGTCGATGCCGCGGTGAAAGCCACCGAAGGCACTGACGCCCGCTATCTCGCGGGCGGTCAGAGCCTGGTCCAGGCCATGAAGCTGCGGCTGTCCAGCGCCGAGCGCCTGATCGACCTGGGCGCCATTGCGGCGCTTCGCGCGATCTCCGTCTCGGCCACCCATGTCACCGTCGGCGCCATGGCCCGCCATGCCGAAGTCGCCGCCTCGGCGGACGTCCGGCGCGCCATCCCGGCACTGGCCGAGCTGGCCGGCGGCATCGGCGACCAGATGGTCCGCAATCTCGGGACCATGGGCGGCTCACTGGCCAACGCCGACCCCGCCGCCTGCTATCCGGCCGCCGTGCTGGGCCTGGGCGCCACGATCCGCACGAACAAGCGCGAGATCGCCGGTGACGACTTCTTCAAGGGCCTGTACGAGACGGCGCTGCAGCCGGGCGAGCTGATCACCGCGGTCAGCTTCCCGATTCCCCAGCGCGCCGCCTACGTCAAGTACAAGCAGCCGGCTTCGCGCTTTGCGCTGGTCGGTGTGATGGTCAGCCAGTCGGCGCAGGGCGTTCGAGTGGCGGTCACCGGGGCACGGGCTTGCGCCTTCCGGGTGCCCGAGCTCGAGAAGGCGCTCAGCGCCAGCTTCAGCGCCGGCGCCGCGGCGTCGGTCAAGCTGTCGCCCGCGGGCATGAACACCGACCTCCATGGCACGGCCGAGTACCGGGCCGCGATGGTCGTGGTCATGGCCAAGCGCGCTGTCGAGGCGGCACTGGCCCGCTGACGGCAGACTCCCGCTCACGTCCGCTTCACCAGAGGCGGGTGAGCGGGACCGGCGCGCCGTCCGCTCCTCGTCCACCGCTGACGAGCGTCCGACCGGCGCGCCCTTCCCACCCCTCTCTGTCGAAGCGCCCCCATGCACGTTCTTCCCGATGTCGATCGTGTGATCGAACTGCTGGCCACTCAGCATTACGTGGCCGACCGCCGTCTGGCGACCGCCGTCTTCCTCGCCCTGAAGCTGAGCCGGCCACTGCTGCTCGAGGGTGAAGCGGGCGTGGGCAAGACCGAGCTGGCCAAGGCGCTGGCGGCGGCGCTTGCCACCCCGCTGATCCGCCTGCAGTGCTACGAGGGGCTCGATGTCGCCCAGGCGGCCTACGAGTGGAACGTCCAGCGCCAGATGCTCGAGATCCGGCTTGCCGAGGCGGTGCACGAGACCGACCGCGGGCGCATGGCCGAATCGCTGTACCGGCGCGAGATGCTGATCGAGCGCCCGCTGCTTGCGGCCCTCACCCAGCCGCGATCGCCGGTGCTGCTGATCGACGAGCTCGACCGAGCCGACGAGCCGTTCGAGGCATTCCTGCTCGAAACCCTGGCCGAGCGCCAGATCACGATTCCCGAACTGGGCACCATCCGCGCCGAGCATCCGCCGATCGTGCTGCTCACCTCCAACCGGACGCGCGAAATCCATGATGCGCTGCGCCGCCGCTGCCTTTATGCCTGGGTCGATTACCCCGATGCGGCGCGCGAGCTCGACATCCTGCGCCTGAAGGCCCCGGGCGCCTCCGAGCGCCTGTCGAACCAGGTCGTGGCCTTCGTCCAGAAGATGCGCACGATGGATCTGTTCAAGGCGCCCGGAGTGGCCGAAGCGATCGACTGGACGAACGCGCTGCTGGCGCTGGACGCGATGGCGCTGGATCCGCAGTCGGTCGAGTCCACGCTGGGCGTGCTGCTCAAGTACCAGGACGACATCGCGCGCTTTCAGGGTGGGGAGATCATCCGCCTGCTCGACGAACTCCGGGTGCAGGGCGCCCTGCCCGCCTGACGCGCCCGCCGCGCAGTCCTCATGCCGCAACGCCTGGCCGACAACATCCTGCACTTCGCGCGCGTGCTCCGCGCGGCCGGCCTGCCGGTAGGCACCGACCGTGCCCTGTGCGCCGTGCAGGCCGTCGAGGCGCTGGGCGTGGCCCGGCGCGACGACCTGCATGCAGCGTTGTCGGCCGTGATGCTCGACTCGCACGAGCAGCAGTTGGTGTTCGATGCCGCCTTTGCGGCGTTCTGGCGCGATCCCAAGCTGCTGGAACGGCTGATGTACCTGATGCTGCCCAAGGTCAGCGGGCGCGGCACGCGCGAGGACGAAGCCCAGCGTCCGCGGCGCGTCGACGAGGCGCTGTCCCCGCAGCGCGCCGCGGTGCCGCCCAAACCGCCTACACCGAACGATGACGACGAGGAACAGACCTTCGACGCCATCATGACCCACTCCGAACGCGAGCGGCTGCAGGTCACCGACTTCGAATCGATGAGCGCCGATGAGTTCGCGCGCGCGCGCCGCCTGGCCGAATCGATCGAGCTGCCGCTGCGCCCGATCACCAGCCGGCGTCGCGTCTCGGCCAGCCGCGGCCAGATCGACCTCAGGGCGTCCCTGCGGACCATGGCGCGCAACCCCGATGCGCCCCGTCCGGCCTACGACCACCGCAAGCGCCTGCGCCCGCCGCTGGTGATCCTGATCGACATTTCGGGGTCGATGGAGCGGTATTCGCGCGCCTTCCTGCACTTCGCCCACGGCCTGTCGCGCCGGCACCGCGGCACGCACACCTTCGTGTTCGGCACCCGTCTCACTGACATCTCGCGCTGCCTGCGCCATCGCGACCCCGATCAGGCACTGGCTCTGGCCGGACGGGCCGCGCAGGACTGGCGCGGCGGCACGCGGATCGCCAGCAGCCTGGACGACTTCAACCGGCACTGGGCGCGCCGGGTGCTGACCGGCAATGCCTCGCTGCTGCTGGTGACCGACGGCCTGGACCGCGACGACGCCGGCGAGCTCGGTCTGGCGGCGGCCGAGCTGGCACGCTGGGCGCGCGAGATCATCTGGCTCAACCCGCTGCTGCGCTATGACGGGTTCGAGCCCAAGGCCGCTGGCATCCGCGCGCTGCTGCCGCACGCCAAAGCCATGATCCCGGTGCACGATCTGCGCAGCCTGGCCGACATCGCCCAGGCCGTGGAGCGTCAGCGTTCGGCGACAATACGGAAAACGCGTCGTGCCCGCTGAGGCACGGTCCGGCCCCCCGAACAAACGCAACACAACAAGGAATCTCGCAACATGAACCTCGAGGGAGAACGGCGCCTGCCGGCAGCTATCGACCAGGCCTGGGCCGCACTGAATGACCCGGCCGTGCTGAAGGCCTGCATCACGGGCTGCGAATCGCTCGAGCTGACCGGCGACAACGAGTACACCGCCGTCATGGCGGTGCGCATCGGACCGGTCAATGCCAAGTTCAAGGGCCGGCTGCGCCTGCTCAATGTCCAGCCGCCCAATGCCTATACGATCGAGTTCGACGGCCAGGGCGGCGTGGCAGGCTTCGGCAAAGGCGCCGCCGATGTCGCCCTGACCGCGGACGGCAGCGAAACCGTGCTGCGCTACACCGCCAAGGCACAGGTCGGAGGCAAGATCGCCCAGATCGGCTCGCGGCTGGTCGACTCGGCAGCCGAGAAGGTGTCGGGCGAATTCTTCACGGCGTTCGAAAAGTATCTGCTTGATCTGCGCGCGGCCACCGAGGCTGCGGCCGCTGCTCCTGCGGCGATGCCCGCTGAGGCGGCCGCCGCCGTGGCGCCAGCCGAAGGACTCGCCGGGACTGGGGCAGCTGCCGAAGCGGTGTCTGGCGCCGCCTCGGCGGCCCCTGCGCCGCCTCCCCGGCCCGCGGTCGTCGTGCCGCTGCCGACCCGCGCTCCCGCCCCGGCCGGCATCCCGTGGGGCTGGGTTGCGGTCGGCGCTGTGGTCGGCGCCGTCATCACCTGGCTGTTCATCAGATAATGGGAATCACGCGCCCGTGAGGCGCCCGCCATTCTTTCCGGAGAACTCCCATGGATAGCCTCGATCTTCAAGTCCTGCAGCAGGCCCGCGACTGGCAGCAGTCCGGCCACCGGGTCTGGCTCGTCACGGTGGTCGAGACCTGGGGTTCCGCCCCCCGTCCCCCGGGCGCCCTGCTGGCGCTGCGCGAAGATGGCCTGGTGGTGGGCTCCGTGTCGGGCGGCTGCGTCGAGGACGATCTCATCGAACGGGTCCGCACGGGTGAACGCGTGGCCCGGCCCTCCGAGATCCGCTATGGCGTCAGCAAGGAAGAAGCGGCCCGCTTCGGGCTGCCCTGCGGCGGCACGCTGCGCCTGGTCCAGCAGCCGCTGTTGTCCTCGGCCTGGATCGACGAACTGATGGCCCGCACCGCCCGTCATGAACT
>DAONCJ010000141.1:0-8013 GCA_035401985.1 Burkholderiaceae bacterium
TTTCGTGGCGATGGCCCGCTCGCTGCACGCCCACGCCCGGGATCGCCTGCACTTCCGACAGCCGTGGCTGCTGGCCGTGCCGCTGCTGTGCGCCAGCGCTGGCTTCTGGTATCGGGCAACCAACGCCGTCGCTTCCACGGCCGCCGTCTCGAACGAAGCCTCGGCCGACATTGCGATCAACGTGCGTGCGGCACTCGTGTATCTGATCGTCGCGCTGTCGATCCACGCCACCCTGGTGTCCCTCGTGGTCGGCCGTCTTCTGGCGGACCTGCGGCACAAGGCCCGGCACGACGTGCTGACCGGCCTGCTGAACCGGCGCGCCGCTGAGGACGCGATCGAAGCGGAAATGCAGCGCATGCGCCGCAGTGGCGGCACGCTTTCGCTGCTGATGCTCGACATCGATCACTTCAAGGGAATCAACGATCGCTTCGGCCATCCGGCAGGGGATCAGGCACTGCGGCATGTGGCCGACATCCTTCAGGCCAACGTGCGAGCGGTCGATCACCTCGCCCGGATCGGCGGCGAGGAGTTCCTGGTGCTGATGCCCGAGGCCTCGCTGGACGACGCGGCCCCGGCCGCGGAACGGCTTCGGGCCGCGCTCGCGGCTCACCCGCTCCTCTGGCAGTCGGCGCCCGTCGCCTTGTCCGTCAGCGTCGGCGTGGCCGAGTCGGCGGGCCCGGACGAGGAAGCGTCCCGCCTGATGGTGCGGGTGGATGCCGCCCTGTACCGGGCCAAAGCGGCAGGCCGAAACCGCGTGATCGCGGCCGAACCGGCGGGCGGCGCGCAGGCGGGGCAGGCGTAGCGCGCGCTGGCGCCGGCGCTGATCCTGGCGCCAGCCGTGCCGGCGCCGGGGAAGCGTTCGAGTCGGTCGCGCGCTCCGTGATGAAACCGTGACCTTGACGTCAGCAATCCGCCATCGAGCGGCCATGGCGTCGATCCCTTGAGATCTCAAACTGCATTCATCGACGAAACGCAATCGCCGACCCTTCCAACCGCACAAAGGAAACCCAAATGAAAAACGCCGTCAAAGCTCTCGCCCCCATCGCCCTCGCCTTTGCCGCCGCCTCCGCACAGGCTGGCACTCCGGAGATCGACTATGGTTTCCCCCAGGCGAACACCACCTACTCCGAGACTGGCGCTGCGGCGTCGGCATCTTCGGCCACCTGGGGCCGCAGCGACGTCGAGCCGTTCCTGATCCAGCGCGGCCAGGGTGCCGTCGAAGTGAATCCGGCCTTCCGCCAGAACTACACGCCGCGCAGCCGTGACGAAGTCCGCAATGAGGCCGCCCAGCAGCCGCGCCGCTTCGCGCCCGACTACTTTGCCTGATCACCTCTGACTTCGGGTTGCCCCGCGCCGCGGGGCGCCGCCCGGTCTGGATCCAGGAGCCCCCCAACCGAACCGGTTGGGGGGCTCTTGCGTTTTAACGGCTGTCGCGCCGGTCGCGTCGAGGCGGCAAAACCGAAAGACCCGTCCTCAAAGTCGGGGGAAACGGTCCTCGACCTGCGTTAGTCTTGGCTTCTGGTACCCATCCCGAAGGCAAGCACGATGACGGCGATCGACCTGGATGCGACATCCCCCAAGCACCTGGCGGACAAGTACGCCATCGTCGGCGTCGGCGAGACCGAGTACATGCGAGGCGCGGGCTCCGGGCGCACCACTCGCGCGCTAGGGGTGCAGGCGATCCGGGCCGCGATGAACGATGCCGGCATGAAGCCGGGCGACATCGACGGCATGCTGTCCTACTCGAGCAACGACTCCACCTTCTCCACGTTCATGGCCGGTGACCTCGGAATCCGGCTCAACTTCTACATGGACGTGTTCGGCGGAGGGTCCTCGACCGAAGCGCTGGTGGGTATCGCGATCGGCGTCATCGAAGCGGGTCTGTGCAAGACGGTGGCCATCTTCCGGTCGATGAACGGGTTCTCGCAGGTGCGCATCGGCGGCACCGGCGCCCGCGCAGCCGCGCCGCTGAACGGCGATCAGCTCCATGCACGGGCTTACGGATGGCAGTCGGCCGGGCAGATGTTCGCGCCTTCATTCATGCGCCACATGCACGACTACGGCACCCGGCCCGAGCAGGTCGCCATGGTGAAGGTGATCCATTCCGAACACGCCTCCAACAACCCCAAGGCCTTCTACAAGAAGCGCGTGTCGGTGGACGAGGTGCTCAGCAGCCGGATGATCTGCAAGCCGCTGCACCTGCTCGACTGCTGCGTCGAGACCGACAACGCCAACTGCATCATCGTCACTTCCGCCGACCGGGCCCGCGACTGCCGGCACCATCCGGTGCTGATCCGCTCGGTCGTGGGCCGCTGCTCCAAGCCGCGCTCCGACATGCACTACCAGCACGGCCCGATTTCGACGGTCGCCGGCTACTACGGCAGGGACATCCTGTTCCCCAACGCAGGGGTGTCCGCCGAGGACATCGACGTGACCGGGTCGTACGACGCGTTCACCTTCACCACCATGCTGCAGCTTGAAGACTACGGCTTCTGCAAGAAGGGCGAAGGCGGGCAGTACGTCTCGGACGGCACGATGCGGCTGGGCGGCCGAAGGCCGAACAACACGTCCGGCGGCCACCTGTGCGAGGGCTACACGCACGGCATCGCCATGGTGATCGAGAACGTGCGCCAGTTGCGCCACGACGTGGACGACAGCTGCCCGATCGGGCCCGACGGGCGCAGGCAGCACACCTACGATTACCGCGAAGGCGGCTGCCGTCAGGTGAAGGACGCCGAACTGTCGGCGAACCTGGGCTGGGCCAGTCCCGGCACCGGTTCGGCCATGATCATGCGAAGGGGCTGACGCCATGGCACTGCAAGGCACTCATCTGGGCATGAATCTGACGGTCGACGACCTCGACATCGAGAACACCGCCTATTTCGGCCACTGCGCCCGGCACGACTTCCGCCTGCAGCGCTGCGACGAGTGTTCGCTGCTGCGCTACCCGCCTACCACGGCTTGCCCGTTCTGCACCTGCCTCCAGTCAACCTGGGTTCCGGTCGAGGGCAAGGGCACCGTTCATTCGTACACCGAGGTCCATCACGGCATCCAGCCGCAGTTCCAGAAGCAGACCCCCTACCTGATCCTGCTGGTCGACCTCGACACTCAAAAAGGTGCGCCGACCGAGCACGAGGCGCTGCGCGTGGTGGCCAATCTGGTCACGCCCGAGGGCGCGCTGGCCGGACCGGATCAGGTGCGCCGCGTCGGCATCGGCACGCGGGTTCGGATGGTTTTCAACGACCTTTCGCCCGGCCTGTCGCTGCCGCAGTGGACGATCGATGAATCCGCCCCCCAGCCGGCGCCATGGCGCTATCCCGAGTGATTCGGCCTTAGGAACACAGGGCAGACACCCGGCATTCGTCTCATGCGACAAAAGGAAGACCTGCCGCCGCCACTGGCTGGCGGTCAGCTGATCATCGGAACGATCGCGCTTTCGACCGCGTCGTTCATGACCATCCTGGACAGCGCGCTGGCCAGCGTGTCCATCTCCGCAATCGCCGGCGACCTGGGCGTGAGCCCCTCGCAAAGCACATGGGTGGTGACCGGTTTCGGCGCCGCCAATGCCATCGCCGTGCCGCTGGCGGGCTGGTTGTCGCAGCGATTCGGTCAAGTGCGGCTGCTGGTCACGCTGGTGCTGATGTTCGTCACCTCATCGTTCCTGTGCGGACTGGCGCCGAACATCGAATCGCTGATCATCATGCGGGTCATCCAGGGACTTTGCGTGGGGCCGATCATCCCGCTGTCCCAGACACTGCTGCTGAGCAGCTATCCAGCGGCAAAGGCCGGCACGGCGCTGGCCGCGTCTTCCATCACCGTCATGGTGGCGCCCGTCATCGGGCCCGTGATGGGCGGCTGGCTGACCGACACGCTGTCATGGCGCTGGGTGTTCTTCGTCAACGCACCGGTCGGTCTGACCGTGGCGGCACTCGTCTGGATCGTTTATCGCAAGCGCGAGATGCAGCCCAAGCTGGTGCGGGTCGACATCGTGGGACTCGCCCTGCTGGCCGTCTGGGTCGGGTCGCTGCAGATGATGATCGGCCTGGGCCGCGAGCTCGACTGGTTCGACTCATGGACGATCGTCGGGCTGGCCGTTTCGGCGGCCATCGGGCTGGTGCTGTTCCTCTGCTGGGAGCTGACCGACGAGCATCCGGTGATCGACCTTCGGCTCTTCGCGAACTACAACTACGCGCTTGGCACCGTCGTGCTGGCCGGCGGCTTTGCACTGTTCATGGCCAATTCGGTGCTGATGCCCCTTTGGCTTCAGCAGCACATGGGCTACACGGCGATGCTGTCGGGCGCCACGGTGGCGCCGGTCGGGATCCTGTCGATCATTCTGACGCCCTGGGTCGGGCGCAACCTGCATCGCCACGATGCGCGGATTCTCATTGTGCTCGGGCTGGGCTCGTATGCGCTGGCCTTCTGGATCCGCTCGGGCTTCACGCCCCAGACCGAAATGTCGACCGTCATGCTGGCTTCATTCGTGCAGGGGGCGTCCAGTTCGTTCTTCTTCATTCCGCTGCAGGCCACGATGTACCAGGGCCTGAATACCGGTCGAACACCGGGCGCCGTGGGCCTGGCGAGCTTCATCCGGTTGCTGATGGGGGCCGTCGGAGCGGCGACCTGCGTCAGCTTGTGGGAAAGCCGCGCGACGATGCACCGCGCACATCTGGTCGAGAACCTGCCGGCGGAAAGCGCCGCGATCATCCAGGCACAAGGCAGCCTGCAGGCCGCAGGCCTGGGCGTCGACCAGCAGTATTCGACGATCAGCAGGATGATCGATCAGCAGGCGTTCACTCTGGCGGCCACCGAGATCAGCCATGCGTCGGCCATCATCTATCTGCTGCTGATGCTGGTGGCCTGGCGAATGCGCGTGCCTTCGCGCCCCAAGGCCGGCCAACCGCTTCATCCTCCGAAGACGCCTGAAGTCACCGGAGAAGAGCACAGCGGTCCCGTCTCCACGGCACCGATTCGACCCTAGCGGCGGACGATGGGCGACGCGGCGGCTTTCATGCCGCGCCCGCTCCCTTGCCGGCCATTGCGCCGGCACGGTCCTCGCCGCCTCGTTCGTGGACCGCGAAGCCGATGAGGGCAAAGATCAGCGGCAGCAGGTAGTAGCTGGCACGATAGGCGAGCAGAGCAGCCAGCAGCGGCCCCTGGGCGACCTGTCCCTGCAGGCAGACAAGGAACACCGCCTCGATCACACCCAGGCCGGCCGGCACATGCGTGGCCACGCCCGCGATCGCGGCGATCAGGAGCACACCGAGCGCCGTCGGAAACGCCACCTGCTGCGGCAGCAGGACCCAGACGATGGCGCCCATCAGCGCCCAGTTGGCGGACGCGGTGACCACCTGCCACAGCGCGAGGCGTGCACCCGGCAATGTCAGCGCGTGCCCTCGCCAGGTGAGGGTGCGCGCGCTCTCGCGCCCGCGCGCGCACCAGACCAGATAGGCGACGACCGGCACCGCCATCGCCGCGCCGAGCACGCGGGTGAACGCTTCCTGTTGAGGCCAGTCATTCGGCAATGGCGGCGGCGCCACGAGCAATACGGCGGCACCGAGGGCCAGATAGCCCAGCCAGTTGGTGAGCACGCTCAGCCCGATCACCCGCAGGGTGGTTGCCGTCTCCAGGCCTGCGCGACCGTACATGCGAAGCTTCATCGCGAGCGCCCCGACGAGCGAGCCGAAGTTGAGGTTGAACGCGTAGCAGACTGCTGCGATGCGCAGCGTCCGCCACACAGGGACGCCATGCCCTGTGACACGCCGCCCGATGAGGTCGTAGCTCGAAAAGGTCAGGTAGCTCAGCAGCCCCAGTGCGACGGCAATCGCCAGCCCGCCGGGAGGCTGGGCCAGCAGCGCCTGCCACACCGCAGGCCATTCGATCGTCCTGATCCGGCTGATGATCAGCGCAAGCACGACCAGGGAGAGCACCCAGGGTCCGAAGCGTCTGACTGCGGTCCAGGCGCGGCGCTTCAGGGACGGCGGTGCGTCGGGTGCGTCGGAGGAGTCGCGGGCCGGCTGACGCCGGTTCGCCCCTTCGTCGGCCTCCTGCGCGCGGGCCTTCACGGGTTCTCCGCCTGCAGCGCAGCGACCTTCGGCTCCGACGCGGGCAGGTGGTCGATCCAGCTTGGAAAATTGCGCAGGAAGTGGAAGACAAAAAAGCTGCGCAGCTGGATCCAGGCCGAGCCCAGGCGGGTGGGCGGCGCCAGCTTCACGACGCTGCAGCCCTCCTCGATCAGCGCGTCCAGACGCTCGCGAAGCAGGCGCGCGAACGCCGGATCGCGGACCAGAACGTTGGCCTCCAGATTCAGTCCGAGGCTGGTCGGGTCCAGGTTGCTGGAGCCCACCGTCGCCCATTCGTCATCGACGGTGGCGACCTTGCCATGCAGGGGGCGCTGGCAGTATTCGTGGATTCGCACGCCGGCGCGGATCAGGTGCGGATGCAGCAGCGACGCGGCGGTCTGCACGATGGGCATGTCGGGCGCGCCCTGCAGGATCAGATCGACCTGCACGCCGCGGCGGGCAGCCCGGCGCAGGTCCTTCAGCAATCGGTACCCGGGGAAGAAGTAGGCATTGGCAATGATCACGCGCTCGCGGGCCCGTCGCAGCGCGGCGCGATACTGCCGCTCGATGTCGTCGCGATGGTCGGCATTGTCCCGGGTGACCAGTGCGGCTACGGCGCCGGCGTCCGGGTCGGCCAGGCCAGACGCCGCACCGGTCTGAGCGCGCCAGCGCCGCAACCAGGATGTGCGCCGCGGCTGTGGCGTTGCCAGCGCCGCGCGGCAGAACGCCCGGATCTGCGCGACCAGCGGGCCTTCGATCTGCACGGCATAGTCCTGCTTGGCCTTCGGTCCGGATTCTGCGAGGTGGTCGACCGAGAAGTTGATGCCGCCCACGAAGGCCGTTTGTCCATCGGTCACCACCAGCTTTCGGTGCATTCGGCGAAACAGGTTGATCCGTTGGCCGAAAAGACGCCGCACCGGATCGAACGCGCGCATCTGGACGCCAGCGCGGGTCAGCGGTTCAATGAAGTCGGGCGGCAGATCGGGCGAGCCCCAGCCGTCGACCAGCACGTGCACCTCGGCGCCATTGGCGCGCGCCTGCAGCAGCGCCGTGTGCAACTGGCGTCCGACCTCGTCATCGAAGAGGATGAATGTTTCGACCAGCACTTCCTGGCGAGCGCGCGCGATCGCTTCGAACACGCGCGGGTAGTACTGCTCGCCGTTCTCCAGCAGAGCAATGCGGTTGCCGGCCGTCCACTCGAGCTTCACGCCGATGCCCTGTGTGCAAAGCGGATCTCGGCCGCCAGCGGCGCATGGTCGGACAACGCCGACCAGGGTCTGCGCGGCAGACGCAGGGGCTGCGCCGAGGCCGCATGGCGCACATAGATGCGGTCAAGCCGCAGCACGGGCAGAGGAGCCGGAAAGCTCCGTGCATGCACGCCGTCGTGCAGACGGAAGACCTCGACCAGGCCGGTCGCGCGCAGCGCGCGGTCGGCACTCGAGCGCCAGTCGTTGAAGTCGCCGGCCACCACCAGCGGCGCGTCCGGGGGAACATGATCGTGCAGCAACCGGCCCAGGCAGTTCAGCTGGTGCCGTCGGTGCGACTCGCGCAGTCCCAGGTGCACGCAGATCACATGCAGGGAGTCGGCGGATGCATCGGGCTGCACGATGCAATGGAGCATGCCGCGCGGCTCGTCACCAGGAAGCGAGACGTCGTGGTTGTGCCAGCGCGTGATCGGATAGCGCGAGAGCAGCGCATTGCCATGGTCGAAGCCATCGTCCACCGCATTGCGGCCATAGGCATGATCGGACCAGATTTCGTCAGCCAGGTATTCATGGTCGCCCACACGCCGGTCAGCCAGTTGACGATGGCGCGCGGGGCTCCCCGCCGTCGGCCCCGAGACCTCCTGCAGAAAGACGAGATCGCTGCCCACCGCACGCACGGCATCGCGCAGCCGGTGAAGCATCGAGCGGCTGTTGAATGCGGTGTACCCCTTGTGGATGTTCACGGT
>DAONCJ010000142.1:0-7983 GCA_035401985.1 Burkholderiaceae bacterium
GCATGGAAACGCATCCTGTAGAAAAGGAAATGCCCCAGCCGTGGCTGAGGCATTTCCCCGTTTTCTTGGTGGGCCGTGCAGGATTCGAACCTGCGACCAACGGATTAAAAGTCCGCTGCTCTACCAGCTGAGCTAACGACCCCCCGTAATGCAGCCCTAGATTATACGAAGTCCTTTTCGGCGGGTCAAATCATTCGTCGCCCGCGGCGCCCGTCAGCAGGATTGACGCGCAATCCGCCCGGCCACGGCCACGGTCACGCCATCGCCTCGACGCGCCACATCTGATAGCGCAGCGCCAGATAACCGCCAGCCATGATCGCCGCCAAAGCAATGAACGATCCGATCGCCAGCGTCGACACGCCCGACAGGCCCTGGCCCACCGTGCAGCCCATCGCTGTGACGCCACCTACGCCCATCAGCGCCGCGCCCACAATGTGGTTGGCGGTGTCCTCGGTTCCACGGAAGCCTTCCCAGCGGAACTGGCGCGACAGCAGCGCATGAGCGAAGGATCCGGCGATCAGCCCCAGAACTGCGGCGATGCCCAGCGTCAGCAACCGGCTTTTGTCGCTCCACAGCATCACCAGTTCGAGCGCGTAGGCCACCGGCGCCACGAAGCTCAGGGATTCCATGCGGCCCGAGTTCGTGCCCACGAATTTTTCTTCCAGCGTGTTGGGATCCTCGGCGACATACCCCAGCGAGCCGCTGATCGCCCACACGGCCACGATGGCCAGGCCGATCCCCAGCCCGCCGAGCATCGAATCGGCAGTGCGGAACTCGCGGCTTGCGAACGCAAAGGCGACCAGGCCCAGCCCCAGGCCGAGTCCTAGCACGAGGCGCATCGTCGACAAGAGGCCGGCATCCTTGCCGGCGATGACCCGCGGCAGATCCTGACCATTGGCCAGATCGACGGCGACCGGATCGAGATAGGCGACCCGGAACACGCCGAACACGCCCCGCATCGTCATGTACGCAAACAGACCCAGCACGCAGAAAACGACCACGCTCTTTAGCGAGCCGCCGCCGATGCGCAGCAGCGTCTTGCTGCCGCAGCCCGATGCCAGCACCATGCCGGCGCCGAACATCAGGCCTCCGAGCACGTACGACAGCCAGGTCAGCGACGGCGCGGCATAGATGCTCTTGCCAGGGTCGATCAGGCCGGCAAACGCCAGCAGCTGGGTGCCCGCGATGGCCACGCCGATCGCGCACAGCCACATCCGCATGCGGGTCCAGTCGCCCATGTTCACGATATCGGCCAGGGCGCCCATCGTGCAGAAGTTGCTCCGCTGCATGATGACGCCGAGCAGCAGGCAGACCGCAAAGGTGGCACTGACCACGGTCGCCTGGATGGCGGGAATGTCGACAACGGGCATGAGCGGGACTCGGTTCGAGGCGAATTACTTCAGGGTGGTCAGGCGCTCTCGAGCCTGGGGAGCGGCCGGGCTGTCCGGATATTTTTCGATCAGCACTTCGAGCGTGCGGCGCGCCCCGCGCTTGTCGCCGGTCTCGATCTGGCTCAGCGCCACACTGAGCATCGCGTCGGCCGCCCGCGGATGGTCGGCGTGGCGCGCAATGAACTGCTGATGCGTGGCCAGTGCCGCCCGATAGTCCTTCAGGGCGAACTGCGCGCTGCCGATCCAGTACAGCGCATTGGCACCGTAGGCACTGGACGGCCAGCGCGAGCGCAGGGCGCCGAAGGCGGCGGCCGAACCGGCAAAGTCGCCGCCACGGAAGGCTGCCAGCGCGGTTTCGTAGGCTTTGCGTTCGTCGACTTCGACCGTTGCCGTGCGGCCGTCGATCTGCACGCTGACCGGTTCGAAGGGCTTGATGCGTCCATCAAGATCGGCATAGATCTCGCGCTGTCGACGCTGCAGTTGCGCAAGCTCGTTGGTCTGGATCTCGAGTTGCCCGCGCAGCCGCGCGATTTCCTGGCGCAGTTGCTCGAGCTGATTCTGCAGTTCGAGCTGACCGCGCGAAACCTGCTCGAGACGGTCGAGCCGCTGGCCGAGCGCATCGATGCGCTGGTTCAGTTCGGCCAGACGTGCGGCGCTCTCGCGGTTCTGGATCTCGAAGCGGCCGCGAAGTTCGATGATCGCGGTTCGTGCCTCGTCGTCACCGAAGAGCGCTGCCCGGGCCGGTGACGTGGCGCCCAGGGCGGCCGCCGCGATCAGAAGCAGCGGCAGGCGAGGCAACGCCTGCGCCCGGGACATGATGGCCTTCGCGGCGCCGGTGCGGCCAGGCGTCAGCTTCATTGGTAGACCAGGTCGGCGCGACGATTCTCTGCAAACGACGCTTCATCGACGCCGGTGGCCTTCGGCTTTTCCTCGCCCAGGCTGACGGCCTCGAGCTGGCTGGCCGAGACGCCCAGCGCCTGCAGCGCCCGGCTCACCGCCTCGGATCGCTTCTGGCCCAGCGCGAGGTTGTACTCGCGGCTGCCGCGCTCGTCGGCGTTGCCCTGCAGGATGACCTTGCGTTCCTTGTTGGCCATCAGGTATTTCGCATGGGCCTCGAGGACGCTCTTGAACTCGTCGCGGATCGTGTACTGGTCGAAGTCGAAGTAGATGCTGCGCTTGGACAGCACGCCACCCGGATCGCTCAGCGGGTCCTTCTGCGAGACCTCGACCGGGGTCACCTGACGTGCCCCCGAGCCGCCCGCCGTGGCGCCGGCCGACCCCGCTGATCCTGCAGCCGAGCCGCTGCCCGCGGCGCCGCCGCGGTTGTCGATGGGCGCACCAGCCGCCTTGTCGTCGAGTTTCACGCTCGAACAGGCAGCAAGCCCTACGAGGCCTGCGAATACGAACGCAAGACGATATTTCTGGTTCATGGACGATCTCCGTTGAATGGTCCGCGCAAGACGCACGCTATCGGGTGAACGGTCCCCAACTCGGCTCGCGGATATCGCCGAGATTGGAGCTCAGACGCTGCTTGACACGGCCGTCGACGGTGACGGCCATCAGTGAATCGCGCCCGCCGCTCTGGGTGGCGAACATGATCCATCGGCCATTGGGCGAGAAACTCGGGGATTCCTCACGCCCCGTGTCCGAGAGCAATTGCTCGGCACCGGTGGCCAGATTCTTGATCGCGACCAGGTAGCGGCCGTCACGGCGGGTGATGAAGGCGAGCGAGCGGCCGTCCGGACTGGGGCGTGCGGACACGTTGTACGACGATCCGAAGGTGACCCGCGAGGGCTCGCCGCCATCGGCCGGCATCCGATAAATCTGCGGCGAGCCGCCGCGATCGGACGTGAAGTAGAGGCTGCGCCCATCGGGCGAGTAGACCGGTTCGGTGTCGATGCCGCTCGACGATGTGAGGCGCCGGGGGTTGCCACTGCCGTCCGAATTGATCAGGAACACCTGGGACAGGCCTTCGCGTGTGAGCGTGACCGCAAGCATGCGGCCATCGGGCGACCAGGCGGGCGCGCTGTTGCTGCCGCGAAAATTGGCAACCGCCTTGCGCTGGCCGGTGGACAGCGTGTGCACGTAGACGACCGGCTTGCGGCTTTCGAATGACACGTAGGCCAGACGCGTGCCGTCGGGCGACCATGCCGGGGACATGATCGGTTCGGAGGAACTGAGCGGGGATACGATGTTCTCACCGTCCCAGTCGGCAACGTTCAGCCGATAGCGGGGACCCTGCTTGGCGACGAACAGGACCCGGGTCGCGAAGATGCCGCGCTCGCCGGTCAGCTTCTCGTAGATCCAGTCGGCCATCCGATGGGCCGCGTAACGAAGGTCTGCCTCGGAGGCCAGGAACGATTCGCCCCCCAGGCTGGCGCCCTTGACGACGTCGTGCAGGCGAAACCGGATGTCGAACCGGCCATCGGCGAGCCTCGCGACCGAGCCACCGGCGACGGCATCCGCCCCGCGGCTCTTGAGGTCGGAGAAATCCGGGGTGGCCGTGTCGGACAAGGCGGCCGAGGTGCTGATCAGCCGGAACGCGCCACTGCGCGTGAGATCGGCGCGCAGCACGTCGACAACGTCCTGGGGCACGCGGCCTTCGAGGACGAAGTTGGCAATGGCGATCGGGTACTGCGTGGCGCCGACGCCGGATACGTCGATGCGCATCTGGGCCCGTGCCGCACCGGGCAGCGAGCACGCGAGCGCCGTGGCAGCGGCTGCGCCGAGCAGGGCGCGCCGGTCGCGATCCGATGGCGAGTGACGGGCAGCGGAGACGGGGATGGCGGTGTTGCGCATCGCGGAATTATAGCGAGCAGGTGCGGCGCGACAGGGGCGTGTCCCCGCGACCGTTCATCGGACTGAAGATCGTCGCGACCGCCCGACGAATGGGGCTGGTCGAGGCATGTTCAATCATCGCGTGGGCCCTGCACGATCGACACCTCGCGGGGCGCGCCGACCGGCGGCCGGGGCAGCGGATCGGAGCGGCGGATCGCGCGTTCGGCCGCCTGGTCCCAGGCCGGCACGCCGCTGGAGCGAATCAGCCGCAGGTTCGCGATCGAGCCGTCGGGCAGCACCGAGACGCTGAACTCGGCCTTTGGATTGCCACGCATGTCGGGCGGGATCTGGAAGACCGTGTTGGCACGAATATGCGAGGAAACCTTGCCGGCCCAGCTTCCCATTGCCGCGCCACTCGCGCCGCCTGCTTCGGCGCCCGTCGCCGCGCCCGGCTTGCCCGAGCCGCGCTCGCTGCCCGCCTGCTCGAGCAGACGCCTGACGTGGTCGCTGCGGCTGCGCTCCTGCGCCTGCTCTTCGCTGCGTTGCTCGGCCAGCTTGCGCGCCTCGGCGGCCTTGCGGGCTTCCGCCGCCTTCTGAGCCTCGGCCTCCTTGCGGGCCTCGGCTTCCTTCTTCGTCTGTGCAAGCTGCTTCGCGTCGGCCTGCTTGCGCGCGTCCGCCTCCTTGCGGGCCTCGAGCGCCTTGCGTGCGTCCGCCTCCTTGCGCGCCTCGGCTTGCCTGTGCGCGTCGGCGGCCTTGCGGCTTTCCGCCTCCTTGCGGGCTTGCGCATCGGCGAGCTTCTTTGCATCCAGCTTGCGCTGCGCCTGGATCTCGCGCTCCAGTCGTTCGCGCTCGATCCGTTCCCGTTCCTTCTGCTTGCGCTCCTCGATGGCGATGTCGACCTTTGGGGGCGCCGGCCGCTCGATCGGACGCACAGGCGCAGGCGGGGCTTCGCGCACCGGCGCAACGCGCGGCTCGGCAGGGACCGTGGGCGGCACGACCGGCGCCGCGGTTCGAGGGGGCGGTGCGGTCCAGAGTTCCGCCTGCACCGCCACCGGCGGTTGGGTCTGCCAGCGCAGGCCGACCAGCAGCATCGCCAGCAGCAGCAGATGCATGATCAGCGCCAGGGCGAACGAACTCACCCCTTCGCGGCGCGGGGCGGCCAGCGGGCGGCGTGCGTCATGCGAGGAGGCCGGAGCTGTCATGACAGGCGCTCGCGCCTTATTTGCCCGGTTTGACCATCAGTGCGACCCTGATGTTCTGACTTTGCAGACGATCGAGGATGTCCGTGACGCCACCGTAACTCTGGTTCCGGTCGGCGCTGACCACCACCGGGATCTTGTCGTTGGCGCCCAACTCGCGTGCCTTCTGCGCCAGGGAATTGAGCGTCACGGGTACCTCGCTCTGCGCGCCGCCGTCAATCTTCACCAGCACGATGCGGCCGCTCTTGTCGACGCGCGCATCGATATAAACCTGGTCCTTCTGCGGACTGGCGCCGACACTGGGCAGATCCATCTGCCCGGGCGGCAGCAGCGGTGCGGTGACCATGAAGATGACCAGCAGCACCAGCATCACGTCGATGTAGGGCACCACATTGATGTCGGTGACCAGCCGGCGCTGTCGGCCGCTGCGTCCGCGGGACTGCATCGAGGGCATGCGATGAACTCCTGCGGGCCGCTCAGCGCGCCTGGCGCTGAAGGATGTTCAGGAACTCGTCCACGAAGGTGTCGAAGCGGGTCGACAGGCGATCGATGTCGTGGGCGAAGCGGTTGTAGGCGACCACCGCTGGAATGGCGGCGAAAAGGCCGATCGCGGTGGCCACCAGTGCCTCGGCGATGCCGGGCGCGACCGCGGCCAGCGTGGCCTGGTGCACGTTGGCCAGGCCGCGGAACGCATTCATGATGCCCCACACGGTGCCGAATAGTCCGATGTACGGGCTGACCGAACCCGCCGAGGCCAGGAAGGCCAGCCCGGCTTCGAGCTGATCCATCTCGCGCTGGTACGACGCCCGCATCGAGCGGCGGGCGCCGTCCAGCATGGCCTGGACATCACCGGGCTTCTGCTGGCGCGTCTTCAGGAACTCGGCCATGCCCGATTCGAAGATGCGGGCAAGTGACCCCGCATCGCGGCCACCGTCGTGCACCTGCTGATAGAGCGCGCCGAGGTCGCGGTCCTTCCAGAAGTCGGCCTCGAAGCGTTCGGTGTCGGCGCGCGAGCGCCGGATGTGGAATCCCTTGCGAAAGATGGTGGTCCAGGAGCCCAGCGAGATGGCCAGCAGCAGCAGCATCACCAGCTGCACCAGCAGACTGGCATTGGTGATCAGGGAAAGGATCGACAGTTCGGCGTTCACGGTTCGGAGCCTCGGAAAGGGCGTGCTTCGGTTGAGCGATCAAGCTGTCGGGGTTCGGACGCGTCGAGTTCTTGCGGCGGCGCAGAGGGCTGCGGCGGCGCCAGTCGCTCGAGCAGCCAGCGGGGAAGCCCGGCCGCACGCTGGTCGATTGCACCGATGGCTGCGACCCGCATTTCGGCCTGGACCAGAAGCCTGCCGCTGACGAGGTCGTGGGCGCTTTGCATCAGGCGCAGGCTGGCCCGCCGGGTTTCGAGCAGCCGCACGTCGATGCGCAGTTCGTCATCGAGACGGGCGGGCAGTCGGTAGTCGATGAAGAGGTCGCGCACGACCAGCAGCACACCGTCGACGCTGGCCAGCTCGCGATGCACGGCGCCCAGTGCGCGCAGCCAGTCGGTGCGAGCCCGTTCGAAGTAGCGCAGCCAGTTGGCATGGTAGACGATGCCGCCAGCGTCAGTGTCCTCGTAGTACACGCGCACGCGGGTTTCGAAGACCGGCGCGGGCAGCGCAGCCAGTGAAGACAGCGGACGGGTGCCTCGACTCACGGACTGATTCTAGCAAGGGCTTTCGCGGGCGCCGTTCTCGGAGGGCACAGACGGGCAGAGGGCATGGCGGATGTTTTCGTTGATGACAGCACATGAAACGCAGGAGCGCGCGATTCGGGGTCAGGCGTCAGCCCGCGCAGGCAATCGGGATGCCTCGCAGTTCCCGTGCCCGCGCGTCAGCGAGTCCGTTCGGGAAGGTTCAGCCGCTGTTCAAGACGCGTGCGCAGCCGGTCGGGAACGTCCCAGGGCCGGAAACGCTCGCGGCACTGCTGCACAAGCCCCTGGAGCGCTTCGCGGTTCGTGATCGCGGGTGCTTCCAGAAGCGCCTCGGCGAGCTGACGATCGCATTCCTCCGCTGAGGTTGGCGGGTTGCGCGGAACCGCGCGAACCGGAGCGCTCGCGGCGGCGGGGCCTGGAGTCGCAGCGGGCGGCGCTGCAGCCGACCGCGCTGCCTCGTCGTGCAGCGGGCCTTTCGCGGCGGAGTCGGCCCCGTCGGCGGCGAGGGCTTTCGGCATCGATCGGGGCGCCGGTGCACCCGCCGACAGGCTCGATTCCGCAGCCGGTGCCGCAGGCGCCCTGGCCAGAGCCGGAAGCGGCGGAGCGGGCGACGCCGTCGGGGGCGCGGCACGGGCATCTGCCGATCGAGGTGCCGTTGCGGGGGCCGCTGCTTCGTCGATGGCCATTCCGCCCGGAACCGCAGCGGAACGGGGCGCAGCAGATTCAGCGCGGGCCGGCGCTTGCGCCGGACGTGCGGCAGACGCTGCAGCCGCAACAGAGGCGGGGGCGGGCCCGGGGGCGACCGAAGGGGCTGCGGCAGGGGCAGAGGAAAGATCAGAGGACGGGGCAGGACGAGGAGGAGCAGCAGCAGGCGCAGGAGCAGCAGGAGCAGCAGGAGCAGCAGGAGCAGCAGGAGCAGCAGGAGCAG
>DAONCJ010000143.1:0-7961 GCA_035401985.1 Burkholderiaceae bacterium
TTGCTACCAAACCGGACAGATCTATTTACTGCCGACAGTCGGCCCGCCGCACGGCAGCGGACGGCACCCGGAAGGGCGCGCCGGCCCGGTCGGCTCGGGCACAGGAAATGCCGCACCGGCTCAAAGGACCGAGCCCATGCGCATCGCATACGTGACCGAAACCTATCCGCCCGACCTCAACGGGGTCTCGCTGACCGTCGAGCGAACGGTGGCCTACCTGCGTGACCGCGGCCATGGCGTCGACCTTGTCCGGCCGGCGCAGCCCGGCGAGTCGCGCGGCCCATGCGAAGACGAGTGGCGCAGCGCGGGCTGGCCGATCCCGATGTATCCGGAGATGCGCTTCGGATTCGAATGGCCAGCGGTCCTGGCTCGCCGCTTCAAGGCGACGAGGACGCAGCTTGTCCATGTGGCGACCGAGGGCCCGCTGGGGCGGGCCGCGATAGTGGCCGCGCGCCGCGTCGGCCTGCCGGTCACGTCCGACTTCCGGACCAATTTTCACCACTACAGCCGGTACTACCGGCTGGGCTGGATGGAACCGGTCATCAGCCGTTACCTGAGGGCCTTTCACAACGCAACGGACCGCACCTTCGTGCCCTCGGAGCAATCGCGCCGCGAATTGCGGGGCCGCGGCTTCGAGCGCACGCTGGTCGCGGGACGCGGTGTCGACATGGTGAGATTCTCGCCGCAGCACCGCGACCCGGCCCTGCGGCTCGCATGGGGGGCTGCCGACGGCCCCGTGCTGCTGTATGTGGGTCGACTGGCAGCCGAGAAGAACGTCACGCTCGCGCTGCGGGCGTATCGTCAGGTGCGCGAAACCCACCGGGGCGCGCGGATGATCGTCGCAGGCGACGGGCCCTGCGCGCAGGCGCTGCGCAGGGATTTTCCGGACGTGCGGTTCCTGGGCAGCCAGACCGGTCATGCGCTGGCTGCGACCTATGCGAGTGCCGATCTGTTCGTGTTTCCCAGCGAGTCCGAGACCTTCGGCAATGTGACGCTCGAAGCCCTCGCCTCGGGACTGCCGGTGGTCGCCTTCGATCATGCGGCCGCCGGGGAACTCGTCACGCACGGCGTCAACGGCTGGCTGGTCAGCCCCGCAGACGCCGAAGGCTTTGTGGCCGCCTGCTGTGCGATGACCGACTCGCTGGACGCGTCGCGCTCGGCCTCACGTGCCGCACGGCGCAGCGTGGCGAGCCATCACTGGAACCGGGTGCTGCGCGCCTTCGAGCATCAGCTGACCGATGCGCTCCATGAGGCAGGCCGCAGCCGCGTCGCGGAAACGGTGACCGCGCGGGCGTAGGAAGTCGCGCGGCAGTCGCACAATGCGCTGCGAGAGATTGCGTCGCGTGCAAGCGGCCGTCAGGACAGCGCGGCCATCGGCGATTTCCGGAGCTGGCGGGCGACCTCGCCCAGCGTGCAAAGGGATCGCGTGCGGGACTGCCGACTGAGCAGGCGCTCCCAGGAGCGCTGCACCAGGGCCTGTTCATCACCGGGATGCAGCTCGAGGCGGATCAGCGGGTCGCCGCGCTGACGCCACGCCAGCGTGGCCGTCCACACGCAGGACAGCTGGCGCCGCCAGAGGCTGGCGTTGCTGTAGACCTGGCTCTGACAGACGATGCTGCGCAGCGGCTCGGTGGGTCTGATCGGATCGAGCAGGTACAGGCGCCGCACAGTGCAGGTGTACTCGAAGGGCTGGCCGCGCAATGCCCGCCACGCCTGCGCGCCCAGCAGCCACGCCGGCGCCACGAAGCCGGCCGGCAGGATGCCCAGATCGGCCAGCCAGCCCCGACCCGCCTGCATGCGCGCCGCGGCCGCTTCGAAATCGAGGTCGGAAAACTCGCCTTCGCCCCGCGTGACGACCCGGCGGCGGATGTGATCGATCATGCCGCGGGGTCGCCCCACATCGAGATGGTAGTAGCCGTGAAGAGCGACCTCGTCGCCCCCCGCCTCGCGCCGGCGCAGCCAGCGTTCGAAGGCCGGCGACGAGGGCAGGCCGTGGTAGCGCGGAACCGCCAGCAGGGTGACCGGAAAGTCTCCGTGGCGCGACAAGGTCTGCAGCAGGTTCTGACAGGCCCGCCAGGTGGCTGGCGCCACGTCATGGATCACGACGCACATGGCGGGCGAGTGGCTGCTCATGCCGGCGCCCCTTCTCGTTGCCTCAGGCGGCGCGGCCGAGCCGCACGGCGAGCGGGCGCGCCAGGCGCCCGCCCAGCAGCGCCACCGCCGCATCGGCCACCTCGTGTGGCTCGACCCCGAGCAGACAGCCGTGATGGCCCTCGGGGCAGACACTCTTCAGGCAATTGCGACACGCCACATCGTGGTTCAGCACACGCGTGCGCACCCGCCAGGGCGTGTGCTGCGGATTGGTCAGGGCATACAGCACCACCGTCGGCGTTCCCATGGCGGCGGCAAGATGGGCCGGCGCGCTGTTGTTGCAGACCACGACCGCAGCGTCGCCGATCAGCGCAGCCAGCTCCCCCAGGCTCAACGCACCTGCGAGTGACACACTGGCACATCCCATCGACTGCTGCGCCTGCGCGCAGGCCGCCACATCGTCGGGTCCGCCGGTGAACACGATCTGTGCATCGCTGCGGGCCGCGATGCCGGCTGCCGCAAGGCCAAAGCGCTCAGGCGGATAACGGCGCGACGCGGCGCTGCTGCCCGGATGAATCACGACCCACGGCCGGCCCGGATCGGCACCGGCCAGTGCCAGCTTGCGACGCGCCGTGTCGCGTTCCGCCGGACGGCACTCGAAGACCAGCCGATCGTCACTGGCATGAAAACCGACGCGGGCCACCAGATCGAGCTGGCGCTGCACCTCATGGCGCATCGGCGTGCAAACTACGTCGGTGTCGCGCACCCAGTCGGTCAGCAGCGCGTAGGGATTCTCGCGACTGTGCGCCAGACGCAGGCCGATATCGGCCATCCGGCACATCAGGGCCGCCGGAAGCGCGCTCTGGGTGCAGACAGTGAAGATCACCGCGGCATCGAACCGGCGCTCCACGAGCTGCCTGAGCAGACGCTGGTCCGCCTGTGGATCACCGTGCAAGCCGCCGGTCCACGGACAGTCATAGACCATCACGTCGGACACGCAGGGCAGGTGGCCTGCCAGTGCCGCCCCGGCACGCGACGCCAGCAGCGTCACCTGCCGGGAAGGGTCGGCGGCCAGAGCCGCCAGCGCCGGCGTCGTCATCAGCACATCGCCGATGTTGTCCAGGCGAATGGCGAGCACGCGCCGGGCTTGCTGCCATGCGGCGGACCGGGCGTCCGCCGGGTCTTGCGCGAGCGCACTCATCGCAGGGCCAGCGTTGCAGCCGCAACCGGCTGCGGACCGCGCCACAGGGGAAGCAGTCCCACGGGCAGAACCTGCTGAGCATCGCGCGCGACCGCCGCATAGACTCCGGCCAGATCGCTGGCGACGCGGTCCCAGGTGAACAGGCGACGCGTCCGGGTCACGCCCGCCTGCCCCATCGCGGCCGCCAGCGCCGGCTTGCGATGCAGCTCGAGCAGGCGATCCGCAAGTGCCTTCGGGTCGCGCGGCGGCACCAGGAAGCCGGTCACCCCGTCGAGCACCGAATGCTTGATGCCCCCGACCGCACTGCCGATCACCGGTGTGCCGCAGGCCATGGCTTCGAGCGGCGTGATGCCGAACGGTTCGTACCACGGCGTGGTGACGAAGGCATCGGCCGCGCAGTAGTAGCGCCGCAGTTCGTCGCGCCGGCGATGACCGGTGAACACCACGCGATCGGCCACACCGCACTCCTGCGCGATGCGGCGCAAGCGTGCGATCTCCGGCGTGCGGACTTCGTCGGGCACTTCGTCGTCGCCACCGACCACCAGGAGGCGCGCCGCCACCGACTCGGGCAGACAGGCGAGGGCCCGGATCACGTTGTCGACCCCCTTGCGCGGCACCATGCGACCGAGCTGCAGAATCACGAACTCGCCCTCACGCAGGCCCAGGCCGGCGCGGGCCTGCACGCGGTCCATCGGCGCAAACTCGACCGGGTCGACGCCGCACGGAATGATCGGCAGCCTTGTCGCATCGGCCTGATACAGCAGCTCGAGATCCTGTGCGTCCTGCGGGCACTCGGCGATCACGCGGGCAGCGTCACGCACGAGTTCGGATTCGATGTCCGCCCGTTCGGCGGGGAACGCGTCGGCCTGCTGCTGATACAGCTTGCGCACGCGGCCCAGCGCATGAAAGGTGATGACGAAGGGGATGCCCAGCGTGCGCGCTAGCTGCTGCGCCACCATGCCCGACATGAAGAAGTGCGCATGGATCACATCGAAAGTGCCGCGGCGCACGAAGCCGAGCGCGCTGCGCGCGAAGTCCGCCATGTGCGGCAGCAGCGCCTCCTTGGGAACGAAGGAGGCCGGACCGGCGTCGATGTGCGTCACCCGCACGCCCGGCGACATGTTGACTGACGCGGCCACATGGGGGTTGTCGCGCCTGGTCAGCACATCGACCTGGTGACCGTGTCGCGCAAGGCTACGCGACACCTGTGCGACGTAGATGTTCTGACCACCGGCGTCCACGCCTCCGACCGCGGCAAGCGGAGAGGCGTGTTCGCTGATCATGACGATGCGTAGCGGCTTGTTGTTCATGGGAACTCCGAGAACCATGCGAATGAAACCGGCAAGGCAATCGGTGTTCCACATCGCGCCCGCGCACAGCACGCCCGTGCTGCACGGCTCGGCTGGAATCGCATCGTTGCTTCCTGAAGGCGGAAGCTTGTCTTGCGCCAGAGGACGCGCGCCCACGGCCGACGCGCGGCCCGCAGGGCAGCGCTTGCGGCAAGGATTGCCGGGAAGGCGCCCGGCCATGGCCGGCCGGGGCGGTGTCTTAACGAAGCGGTGAGCGGGCTGCCGTCGCAGCAGCCTGATCGGTGTGCGCGGGGTCCAGGCGCGCCCCGAACACTTCGGACGGCGAACGCACTTCGGGCAGCACATAGACGACCGGGCCAACGACAGCCAAGGGGCCGACGTAACGGTCGAAAAACTTGGCCGGCACGTTGATGCAACCGTATGAGATGCGGTTGTCATGCACACCGGGCGTGGCCAGCCGCTGCAGGCGACGCTCGGCCGGATTGGTCGCCCGCACGCGATGCATCGACACGGCCGCATCGTAATCGACCCAGACGATGTCTTCGCCAGCCGTATTGCGGCCCGCCTCGGCAATGAACCGACCGGCCGGCGTGGTCCGTTCGTGGGGCCTGATGTCCTTGATCGGGCGTTCGCCAATGCCGGGCACGGAGTCGTCGCCGCGAGCCGCCCCGAGAAGCACAGGCGCATGCGCGCGCAACGCGCCGTTGGCCTCGAACACCAGAACGCTGGCGTTGACCTTGTCGACGATCATGAAAGGCCTTCCACCGTTGTCCCGGGTCCGCAGCACCTGCGCGAGCAAACGCCGTGACGCGGGAGACAAGGCGTCGGCGGCTGATTCGGCCGGTTGGGCTGCCGGCGCAGCGATTCGGGCACTGGCGAGAGGCATTGCGCCCACCCACAAGCCCAGCAGGGCGGCTGCTGCAATTCCCTTCATGCTCTGCCTCCTTGGCGATCGGATCGGTCGAGGCGGCAATTGGCGTGCCCGTCCGCAGGTCAAGGCCCGGCCTCCCGGGCATTTTGATTGCCGCCGCGGAGCCACACCGAAGCCCTTCCATCACCGCAACCTGCGCAGGAGAGCCACGCCATGCCCACAGCATTCGATTCCTCCGACTTCTCAGATCGCGCCGATGATGCGCTGGACGAGCCGACCGACGCATTCGCTTTTCTGCGTGGGGAGCACCAGGCCGTCGACGGCCTGTTTGACGACTTCGCAGCGGCGGTGCAGTCCGGAGACGACGATGCGCGCCGCCAGCTCGCGGAACAGATATGCGCCGTGCTGACCGCGCATGCGGCCATCGAGGAGGAGATCTTCTACCCGGCCTTGCGGTCGGTGCTGGACGACGACTCCGTGCTCAATGAAGCAGCGATCGAGCATGCCAGCACGAGCGCCCTGATCGAACAGATCGAGACCAGCGACCCCGACCACGAACTGTTCAATGCCATGGTCATCGTGCTGGGCGACTATGTCCGTCTGCATGTGCGCAAAGAGGAGGACGAGATCTTTCCGCTCGCCGAGGACGCCGGGATCGACCCGATGCAGCTGGGTGCCGCGATGCTCCAGCGCAAGCGGGAACTGGGCGGCGACGACCCTTCACTCGGCGTCGACTGCTGACACCGATGTAGTCACGCAGGGGCTAGCAGCCTGGCGCTGCCGACTCACGGAGTCAGCAGGCGCTTCAGGCCGTCGGCATCGAACGGTTCCGTCAGATGGCCCTCGAAGCCCGCGGCCAGTGACATCTCGAGGTCCACGTCCCAGTCGCGATCACTCAGCGCGATCAGCCGGCCACGATAGCCCGCCTCGCGGCTGCGCCGTGCGAATTCGTAACCGTCCACCGAGGCGGCACCGATTCGGACGATGGCGACAGGCGGCGCGACACGCAGCAGCAGCGCGAGCGCCTGGGGGCCGCTGCCCGCTTCCATCACTTCGGTGCCAGAGTCTTCGAGCAGGGCGCGCAAGGCCGTCAGCGTGGCCGGATCGCTGCCGATGACCATGACAGGCGCGTCCTGGCGGGACGCAACGCCGGACGGTTCGTCTTCCGCGGTCGCCAGCTCCACCTGATGAAGGCCAACCGCAGTGCCGGTGCTCTCGAAGGCATCCCTGCTGCGACGCGAACGCTTCGGCTCGCCGGCCTTCAGCGTGGGCAGGTAGTCCGCGCCCAGGCCGATGCCCGGGCGACAGCGCGGGGACGTGTGGTCCGCGTATCGCTCATCCGACGCGACATGTCTGCCCGACTGCCCGCCGCCGGCGGATGACAGGGGGGCGGATTTCAGATGGGTGATGTCCGAGACGACGGCGATGGCGCCGAAGGGCTCCTTGCCCGTCAGGTGCAGCGGCGCGGCGCTGACCAGCACGTGACGCACGGCGCGTCCTGTGCGGTGAAGCTCGATCTCGACTGCGTCGACGTGCTCCTGCAGCTTGGCTGCCCGCAGCAGCGGGTGTTCATCGGGCTCCAGCGGGCGTCCGTCGACCAGCAGGCGACCGCTCGCCGAGCCGCTGTCGTCCGCGGCCGCGGGTATGAACTCGAAACCCATCAGCCGCTTCAGTGCCGGGTTGCTGACCACCGAGGCGCATGCCGCGTCATGCGTCACGGCCAATCCCAGCGGGCAACATTGGAACAGGCTCTCGAACTCCTCGGCCTTGCGCGTCATCCGCGCCCTGGCGAGCTGGTCGACAGTGGTTGCCTCTGCGCATGCCACCCGCAGATCCTCGAGTTCGGCCACGCTGCTGGGCCCCGACGAAGGCATGCTGGTGTCTCTGCGCGCAATGCGGACCAGCGCGGCGCCAATCTTTCGCGACAGCCAGAGCGCCGCGATCAGCCCGATTGCAAGGCACAGCGCCGCCACCAGGACGGCGCGCCACAGCGCTTGGCTCTGCGCGGCCTGGAACGGCCCGGCCGACATGCCCGCCTGAACGCCCCATTGCCCGACGTGCAGGACCTGGCCCGCGAGAAAGGCGGGCCCCTCCTCACCGGACGGCACGAGCACCGTCCCGGGCGCGCCTCCAGTCGTCGGCGCGACCGCGGCCGCCGGCAGCTCCGTGCCGACCAGCCTTTGGGGCGAACGCGAGCGCGCGATGATCCGGCGACCGGCGTCGTACAAGGTCACGAAGCCATCGGTGTTTCCGACCGCTGCTTCGAGAAGGCTCTGCCAGTGGCCAGCCCCCATCGACGCGCCGACGATGTAGCGCAACCCGCCCTGCGGAGCAGGCACGCCGAGCGCAAGCTCGACGCGCCGCTGCTGCGGATTCTCGGGGTCGAGCAGACCGGACAGGCGCGGCCGCCCATCTGCGATCTGTGCCGCCTGGCCCGCCCAGTACGCCGTGGTGCTGGCCGGAACCGAAGCCTTGCCGCTGTCGAACA
>DAONCJ010000144.1:0-7929 GCA_035401985.1 Burkholderiaceae bacterium
CCAGTGCTAGCTTTTCGTACCGTCACTTATTGCACTGAAAACGAGGAGACCCCCGATCCGAAGGTCGGGCTTTACGCCTCGTTCTGTATCGCCACTGTCATTGCCTTTACGGGCGGTCGCCCCGGCATGGTGTCTGCTGCCACAGGCGCAATGGCGCTGCTCATGGTCACACTGGTCAAAGATCATGGCCTGCAATACCTGCTGGCCGCCACCGTTTTGACTGGGGTGCTGCAAATCCTCGCAGGCTGGCTCAAGCTCGGCGCGCTGATGCGCTTCGTCTCGCGCTCCGTCATCACCGGCTTCGTCAATGCGCTGGCCATCCTGATCTTCATGGCCCAGTTGCCGGAACTCACCAACGTGACATGGCACGTCTACGCCATGACGGCGGCCGGGCTGGGCATCATCTACGGCTTCCCCTACATCACCAAAGCCGTGCCATCGCCGCTGGTCGCCATTGTCGTGCTGACTGCCGTGGCGATCTTCCTTGGTCTCGACATCCGCACCGTAGGCGACATGGGCCAACTGCCCGACAGCCTGCCGCTATTCTTGCTGCCTGATGTGCCACTGAATCTGGAAACGCTGACGATCATCTTCCCGGTGTCGGCCACGCTGGCCGTGGTGGGCCTGCTGGAATCCATGATGACGGCCTCCATCGTTGATGACCTGACCGACTCCAACAGCAACAAGAACCGAGAATGCGTGGGCCAAGGTGTTGCCAACATCGCCTCTGGTTTCCTCGGTGGCATGGCGGGCTGCGCCATGATCGGTCAGTCGGTCATCAACGTGAAATCCGGAGGCCGTGGCCGCCTTTCAACACTGGCTGCTGGCGTGTTCCTGCTGCTGATGGTCGTCTTCATCGGTGACTGGGTGGCCCGTATTCCAATGGCCGCGCTGGTCGCGGTGATGATCATGGTGTCCATCGGCACCTTCAACTGGGGCTCGATTCGCAACCTGCGCGAACACCCCAAAAGCTCCAGCGTGGTAATGCTGGCCACCGTCGTGGTGACGGTCGGCACGCATGACCTGGCCAAAGGCGTGCTGATCGGCGTCCTGCTCTCCGGCTTCTTCTTTGCCCACAAGGTGGGGCAGATTCTGCGCGTGACCTCACGCACCGAGAACGAAGGTCGTATGCGCACCTACACCATCACCGGCCAAGTGTTCTTTGCTTCGGCGGATCGCTTCATCAACGCCTTCGATTACAGGGAAGTCATCGAGAAGGTACGTATCGACGTGAGCCGCGCTCACTTCTGGGACATCACCGCTGTCAGCGCCTTGCGTTCCACACCGTGGTCGAGCTGCACAGCTTGGACAGCCCGCCGGCCTTGGACGGCCGGATGCACAGCAGCCCGACGATGTCGCCGCCGTCGGTGTGGAAGCGCAGCTCGGCGCGGGTCTGGTAGCCGCGAGTCGTCGGGTCGCTGTAGTCCAGGCCGAGGTTGGCGACATGCCCGAGCACATGGCCCTTGGCGTTCTGCGACAGCGCTTCGCCGAGATGGGCGCCGATGCCGCGGAAGACGCAGGCGTTCTGCGCCATCGTGCGCTCGCCGCTGGGCCAGCCGCGCAGCAGCACGAAGCCGCGACCATGCAGGATGTCGTGGCGGATGGACTTCAGCCGCGGCCCGAGCAAGGGCAGCGGGAAATCGCGCTCGCTCATCGTCACCAAGTCCTGCCCGCGCCGCAGCGCGGCGTCGACCGCGCTGTCGAGTTCGGCCAGCTCGGCGGCGTTCAGTTCGACCAGCCAGTCGCTGCGCTGGGCCTTTGCCGGGCCGTACCAGGCGGCGGCGTCGTCGAACAGTGGCAGAGCCGCTGTCGGGACAGGGGACAGGGTTGCAGTCATCGCAGTGCTCCGTGAGGTGTGGGTCTTGGGGGGATGCAGGCGAGAGCCTCAGTGCGCGAGCTCGGCGCGGCGCATCGACAGGTCGAAGATCGGCGCGCGCGGCTGCTGCTGCCACACCAGCGTGTCGGAATAGCGGTCGGTCCACGACGCCGGCAGCTCGGGCACCAGCCCGGTGTCCAGCCACAGGCGCAGCAGGTAGCGGCGGCGCTCGCGCTCGGGCCAGTCCTCGTAGTCGGTGCGCGAATGCAGCACCGTGTAGTTGCTGATGAACTGCATGTCGCCCTTTTGCAGCTCCATGTGCAGGTGCAGCGCGGGGTCGTCGCACAGCGCGTCGATCAGGTCCATCGCCTCGATCTGGCGCTTGCTGAGGCGCGGCACCTCGGCAAAGCGCTGGGCCGACTCGATGTAGGTGCGGTTGTAGCGGCAGAACAGGCGCTCGCCGACCCACTCGAAGAACGCGCCCTCGTAGTACGGCTTCTTGCCCGGCGGCGTCTCGCCGCGGCGGTCGACGCACATCGGCGCGGTCATCACCTCGATCAGGTCGGGGCGGCGCTCGAGCACGGCGTTGTAGATCGCCGTGCTGCTGACCACGCGCGACAGCCCACCGCGGCGCGCCGGGTGCAGGCACAGCAGGCCGACGATGTCGGCGGTGTCGTTGTGGAAGGGCAGGTGCAGCCGCGTCTGGTAGCCGCGCACGTTGGCGTCGGCCTTGAAGTCCAGGCCCAGGTCGGTGACATGGCCGAGCACGTCGCCCTGCGCGTTCTGCGCGCGCCCGCGGCCCATGTGGCTGCCGATGCCCCAGTAGATCAGCGCCGCGTCCTGCACCGGCAGATCGTCGATCACCAGGCCGCGGATCAGCGTGAAGCCGCGGCCGTTGACCACCTCGTCGGTCAGCTGGCGCAGCACCGGCGCCAGCGTCGGCAGCGGGAAGTCCGGCGCGGCCAGGCCGGGGATCGCGGCCTGGCGCGACTGGGCGTGCGCCAGCGCGGCGCGCAGCTCGCGGTTGTCGGACTCGCTCAAGCGCAGGATCCAGTCGTCGCGCTGCGCGACCTCGGCGCCACGCCAGGCGCTCGGGTGCTCGTAGAGCGCTGCAGGGTTCGACACAGGGGGCTTCGAGGGGCTGGACATCGCGGGGCCTTTCGACAATAATCTGAACGTGAAACAGATTTTGATTCGACTTCGCGGTGCTGTCAACCGGCCGCCGTTCGAAATGTCCGCAAAGCCTGCTTGCTACATTGCCGCCATGAAACCCATTCGCCGCAAGGCCGCCATCGACATCCCGCCCGGGCTCGACCCCGAGGGCGCCCATCCGGTCAAGCAGGAGCGCAGCCGCCAGCTGCGCGACAAGGCGCTGCTGCACGTGCGCGACCTGGTGCGCGAAGGCCGCTTCACCAGCACCACGATGGCCGACATCGCGCGCGCCGTCGGCTGCTCGGCCGGTGCGCTGTACTTCCGCTTCCGCGACAAGGAGGCGCTGTTCGCCAGCGTCGTCGAGGTCGCGATGGCGCAGGAGGCCGAGGCCATCGCGGCCGATGCCGAGGGCGGGCGCTACGCCGGCCTGTCGCTCGAAGACACGGTGACGCGCTGCGTGCAGGACTACCTCGCCTTCATACAGCGCAACGACCGCATGATCCGCGCGCTGCACCAGCGCAGCAGCGAGGACCCGGCCGCCTGGGGCGTGGTGCGGCTGACGGCCTACAAGATGGTGGCGGTGTGGATCCGCGCGGTGGCCGAGGCCGCCGGCCACGCAGGCGACCGCGCCTACATGCGCCAGACCGGCATCGCCTGGTGTGGATCCGCGCGGTGGCCGAGGCCGCCGGCCACGCAGGCGACCGCGCCTACATGCGCCAGACCGGCATCGCCTTCCAGTTCGCGTCCAGCGCGCTGATCCACTCGGTGCTGATCGACGGCCTGGTGCGGCCGCTGGGCGCACGCGAGATGGTGTTCTGGTTGCGCGAGATGCTGCTGCACTTCATCCACGTGGAGGTGCCGGCGACGCTGCGCGGCACGCCGGTGGCCAAGCCGCCGGCGCTGCGGCCGGTGGCGCCGGCGCCGGCCGCCGCGCTGGCGCGGCCGCGCGCGCGCAAGGTGGCCTCGTGAGCGGCGACGCATCCGCCGAGCTGTTGCGCCACCTGCTGGCGCAGCGCTATGGCCACGAGGTCGAGGTGCCCGAGGGCGTGGCCGGCCTGCCCGAGCTGCTGCACATCGCCGGCCAGAGCTCGCACCGCGCCTGGTCGGCCGCGCCGGTGGCGCCCGAGCTGGTGAAGCTGCTCGCCGCCTGCGCGCTGGCCGCGCCGTCGAAGAGCTTCCTGCAGCAGGCCGACATCATCGACGTGCGCGACGCCGCTCGCCGCGCCGCCATCCATGCGCTGGTGCCCGGCATGCCGTGGATGGCCGACGCGCCGGCGCTGCTGGTGTTCTGCGCCAATGGCCGCCGCTTCAAGCACCTGTTCGAGCGCCGCGGCCGGCCCTTCACCAACGACCATCTCGACGGTTTCTTCAACCCCAGCGTCGATGCCGCGCTGGTGATGATGAACTTCATCAACGCTGCCGGCGCGGCCGGCCTGGTGGGCTGCCCGATCAGCATGATCCGCAACGCGCCCGAGAGGCTGGCCGAGATCCTCGAGCTGCCGCCGCGTGTGGTGCCGGTGGCCGGGCTGTGCCTGGGCTTCCCGGCGCAGGCGCGGCAGGTCAACCCGCGGCTGCCGCTGGCCGCCACCTTCCATGTCGACGGCATCGGCACGCCCGACGACGATGCCGCCATCGACGACTTCGACCGCCGCTATGTCGCCGCGCGCCGTGCCGTGCTGCCGCCCGGTGCCGCGGCGCCGCGCGCCTGGTCCGACGAGCGCGCCGATCAGTACGCCCAGCCCCAGCGTGCCGACTGGGGCACCTTCGTCCGTTCGATGGACTTCGACCTTTCCTGACACGCCATGAGCCAAGCCCTGTCGAAAATCCGCGTGCTCGACCTGAGCCGCATCCTCGCCGGCCCCTGGGCCGCGCAGATGCTCGGCGACCTCGGCGCCGAAG
The DNA here is from genome assembly GCA_035401985.1 of Burkholderiaceae bacterium. Taxonomy (GTDB): domain Bacteria; phylum Pseudomonadota; class Gammaproteobacteria; order Burkholderiales; family Burkholderiaceae_E; genus Quisquiliibacterium. The sequence continues at coordinate 4,868 of DAONCJ010000144.1, forward strand.
TGATCAAGGTCGAGCGTCCGCGTGTCGGCGACGACTCGCGCCGTTTCGGCCCGCCGTTCCTGAAGGACGCGCAGGGCCGCGACACGATGGAATCGGCCTTCTACATCAGCGCCAACCGCAACAAGAAGTCGATCACCGTCGACCTGGCCAAAGCCGAGGGACAGAACCTGATCCGCCAGCTGGCCGCACAGTGCGACGTGCTGATCGAGAACTACAAGGTCGGCGACCTGGCGCGCTATGGCCTCGACTATCCGAGCCTGCGCGAGCTGAACCCGCGCCTGATCTACTGCTCGGTCACCGGCTTCGGCCAGACCGGCCCCTACGCCGCACGGCCGGGCTACGACACGGTATTCCAGGCGATGAGCGGGCTGATGAGCGTGACCGGGTTGCCCGACGACGTGCCCGGCGGCGGGCCGATGAAGACCGGCCCCAGCCTGTCCGACATCCTGGCCGGGCACTACACGGTGTCGGCGATCCTGGCCGCGCTGTACCACCGCGACACCGTGTCGGGGCAAGGCCAGCAGCTCGACGTGTCGCTGCTCGACACGTCGATCGCCGCCATGTCGCACTACGCCAGCCACTACCTGGTCGGCGGCGACGTGCCGATCCGCCGCGGCACCGAAGGCAACGGCGGCATGCCGTCGCGCCTGTTCCGCTGCGCCGACGAGGCGATCGTCATCGTCGCCGGCAACAACGAGCAGTTCGAGCGCCTGTGCCGGGTGCTGGGCTGCACGCAGGCCGCGGCCGACCCGCGCTTCGCGACCGGGGTGCTGCGCGGCAGGAACCGCCAGGACCTGGCGGCGGTTCTCGAGCCGGCGATCGCCCGCCGGCATGCCGCCGAGCTGCTGGCTGCGCTGGAGGAGGCCGGCGTGCCGGCTGGTCCAGTCTACAACCTGAAGCAGGTGTTCGAAGACGAACAGGTGCGATCGCGCGGCCTTGCGGTCGAGGCGCCGTGCCCGGGCTCGGCCAGCGGCTGCGTGCCCATGGTCGGCTACCCGGTCAAGTTTTCGGCCACGCCGGCCGATCGCCATGCGGCGCCGCCGGCGCTGGGCCAGCACACCCGCGATGTGCTGGGCGCCGTGCTGGGCCTGGACGACGCGGCGATCGACCGTCTTGCCGCCGCGTCGGTGATCTGAACCAGAAGCCATGACGACCCATGTGCTGCAGGTCGAATCCACCCGCGACGGCGAACTCATCGAAGCGACATTGGAGCTGGCCGCGGCGCGCCACCCCGACATCACGCCGCTGGTCTACGCGCGCTTCTTCGAACGCTGCCCCGAGGCACGGTCACTGTTCCGTGTCGTCGACCCGCAGCAACCGCCGCACGGCTGCGGACAGATGCTGTTCGAGATCGTCTCGCTGCTGCAGGATTGCGCGGCGGGTCGGCCGCACGTGCCGTCGTACATGCAGCAGTTGGGCCACGACCATCGCAGTTTCGGTGTCCACGGCCCGGCGCTGTACGCCGCGTTCCTGGCCGCGTTGAGCGACGTGGTGGAGCAGCAGGCCGGCGCCGACTGGACGCCCGAGCACGCCGCGGCTTGGTCGCGGCAGTCGCAGGCGCTGCTGCGACACCTGCACTGACGCTGCCCGGCTGCTGTGCGGCCGGCGCCGCGACATGGCGTACCGGTGGGTTCGGTACAGTCATACGGACTCGCATTGAGCACATTGGGGCATCGACCGACGATCGTCTCGCGACCCTCGGCGGCCGTCCACGCTGGCGCACTATTGATTCGGAAGTATTTAACTTGAACTATTCGAATGCACCATCATCTGAGGGTGATGGAAGCAACCGACATGAGATCGCTGTCGCGCGATGCGCGGCACGAAAGGCGCGTGCAGGTCATCCGACTGCGCAAAGCGGGTGGCACGTACGACGAGATCGCGGCGCAGACCGGCCTGAGCCGCACCGGCGTGTTCGACATCTGCAAGCGCCACGAAGCGGCGGGGGCCAAGGCCTTGCGCGATGCGCCCAGCGGGCGCAAGAGCGGCGATGGCCGGCTGCTGGATGCGGCGCAGGAGGCGATGGTGCGCAAGCTCATCACCGACAAGACGCCTGACCAGTTGAAGATGCCTTACGCGCTGTGGACCCGCACGGCGGTGTCGCAGCTGATCGAGCAGCGCTTTGGCATTCGCCTGCCGGTACGCACGATGGGGCTGTACCTGGCGCGCTGGGGCTTTACGCCGCAGAAACCGATGAAGAAGGCCTACGAGCAGTCGCCCGCGGCGGTCCAGAAATGGCTCGAGCAGGACTACCCGGTCATTGCCGCTCGGGCCAAGGCCGAGGGCGCCGAGATTCACTGGGGCGACGAGAGCGGCCTGCGCAGCGACGACGTGCGCGGCCGCGGCTTCGCCCCCAAGGGCCACACGCCGGTGATCCGCGTCAACAGCAAGCGCCACGGGCTGTCGGTGATCTCCACCGTGACCAACAAGGGCCAGATGCGCTGGCGCATCTTCGACGGCGCGCTCAACACGGACATCCTGATCGACTTCCTGCGCCGACTGATCAAGGGTGCGAACAAGAAGCTGTTCCTGATCCTGGACAACTTGCGGGTGCATCACGCCAAGCCGGTCAAGGCCTGGCTGGCCGAGCATGCCGATGTGATAGAGGTGTTCTACCTGCCCAGCTACAGCCCTGAGCTCAACCCTGACGAGATGGCCAACGCCGACATCAAGCAAGCCGTCACCAAGCTGGCTCCCGCGCGCACGAAGCTGCAACTGGTCAAGGCCACCGCACGCCACTTGCGCAGCGTGCAACGCCAGCCTGATCGGATTCGAAAGTACTTCGAGCATGGACCAGTTCGCTATGCGGCTTGATTCAAGCTCAATGATGCCGGCTCAATAATGGACGGCTCTGCAGCGGAAGGCGTCGTTCAGGGCCGACTTCCAGTTCGCGCTACCAAATCGATAGGTTGAAGCGGCGGTGATTGGGCGCGGGAACTGGCCACTAACGACGATGCGACGATGGGCGCGTGCCACTAACCGGTCAGCCCCTCAATTTGTGCCGCGAATAGGGGTCTCCTCGTTTTCAGTGCAATAAGTGACGGTACGCAAAGCTAGCACTG
>DAONCJ010000145.1:0-7922 GCA_035401985.1 Burkholderiaceae bacterium
AGCAGCCCGATGCTGATCGTCGCCATGGCGACCATCGTCCACCAGAACCCGGCGGGCGATCGCAGGCCGGGCATGACCTCGAAGTTCATTCCGAAGATTCCGGTGATCAGCGTCAGCGGCATGAAGATGGCTGTCAGCGTGGTCAGCGTGCGCATGATCTCGCTGGTGCGGTGGGCGGTCGACGAAAAGTGCAGTTGAACGGCTGACTCGACCGAGCTCTCGAGGCGTCGCGCGTGGCTGAGCACCCGCTGAATGTGCTCGACGACGTCGCTGGTTCGCACCAGCAGAGGGTCGGCGATTTCGGCAAATCCGGCGCCATGGCGATGCGCGGTCTGGCTCGCCGCCCGGCCGACATCCATGCGTTCGTCACGCCACTCCTGCAGCGCGTCGAGCTGCTCTTCACAAAGCTGCTCGAGCTTGCGGATTTCGCCGCGCGCCTCGAGCAGGGAATACCAGTCGTGAAATGGGCGCCCGGGGTCGAGCAGAAGCCGCTGCCACCGCTCGAGCTGCTCGGTGAGCGGCTGTCGAAGCTCGAGGTAGCGGTCGACCATGTTGTTCAGCAGTCGCAGCATCAGCTCTTCGGGTGAGCCGGGCAGGCGCTGCCGGTTGGTTGTGGCGGCCAGCAGCCGTCTGCGCAGGGCTGGCACCGATGTGCTGTCGGGAGAGCGCACCGTCACGAGGCAGCCGGGGAACAGGAAAACCACGGTCGGCCGGGTCCGGATCCGCATCGCCCGGTTTTCATCGGTCGATGCCTCGGAAGGCGCCAGTCCGCGGAAAACGATCATCTCGTAGTCGCGCGTCGAGTCGAAGTAGGAAGGATGCAGCTGGTTCTCGGCGTCCAGCAGATGGTCTTCGAAGACCGTGATGCCGGTGAGCCGGTGCACCGGCTCGACCCAGCTGCGTGCGTCTTCGTAGGAGCAGTCCGCCCAGTACCAGCCCTCCACGGAGCCGCCATCGGGGGCGCCCGGCAGCAGGACCGCCTTGTCGGCCGTCACATGCAGGAAGCTCAGCGAGGCGGCATGCGACATGGGCGCCACGGAGTCAGCGGTTCTCGGCCAGCCAGGCGGCGGCGTCCAGCGCGTAGTAGGTGAGGATGCCGTCGGCGCCGGCCCGGCGCATCGACATCAGCGCCTCGAGGGCGACCGTGCGTTCATCGAGCCAGCCGTTGGCGGCAGCCGCCTTCAGCATCGAATATTCGCCGCTCACCTGGTAGATGAAGGTGGGCACGCCGAAGGCGTCCTTGACCCGGCGGACGATGTCCAGATAGGGCATGCCGGGCTTGACCATGACCATGTCGGCGCCTTCCTGAAGGTCGAGCGCCACCTCGCGCAGCGCCTCGTCGGAATTGGCCGGATCCATCTGATACGTCTTCTTGTTGCTCTTGCCCAGGTTGTTCGCCGAGCCGACTGCGTCCCGGAAAGGACCGTAGTAGCCGGATGCGTACTTGGCGCTGTAGGCCATGATCCGCGTGTGGATGAGCCCGGCGTCTTCGAGGGTCTTGCGCATGGCGGCCACGCGACCGTCCATCATGTCGGACGGCGCGACGATGTCGATGCCGGCCTGCGCCTGCACGGCCGTCTGGCGCACCAGGACATCGATCGTCGAGTCGTTCAGCACGTAGCCGGAGTCGTCGATCAGCCCGTCCTGACCGTGGCTGGTGAAGGGGTCGAGCGCCACATCGGCCAGCAGTCCCAGTTCGGGGAAGCGCTTCTTCAGTTCGCGGGCGGCCCGCGGCACCAGGCCGTCAGGGTCGGTCGCGATGATGCCGTCGGGCGTCTTCAGCGACGGCTCGATGACCGGGAAGATCGCCATCACCGGCACGCCGGCCTTCAGGCACTTCTCGGCGACTTCGAACAGCTTGTCGATGGTGTGCCGCTCGACACCCGGCATCGACGCCACCGCGTGGCGCTTGTTCGTGCCGTCCTGGACGAACACCGGGTAGATGAAATTGTCCGCGGCAAGGGACGTTTCGCGCATCAGGCGGCGCGAGAACTCGTCGTGCCGCATGCGCCGCATCCGGAGGGAAGGGAATTGCTGGATGAATTGCGGTGTTCCGGCGCTCATCGGGTGCTCCTGCGGTGTGTGTCAGGGGAAGGTGGAGGGGGCGGCGAACTGTCCGGCGAAGGGGGCGGCGAACTTGCCGGCGCATCGTCCGTTGAAGGGTCCGCTGAACGATCCGAAGAGCGATCCGAAGACACCTCATCCGGCGAATCGCCGTCCGTCGAGTCGGTGGTGTCGGCCGGCTCGGGCTGCAGCCACGCTTCGATCTTCGCTCGTGCCTCATCGAGCCCGAGGCGGGCGGGCGCAGAAAAGACGATCACTTCGATCCCGCGACCGGGGAATGTCTCGGCCAGCTGGAGGGCGACGGCCCGCTTGACCTTCATGCGCTGCTCGAAGCCGAGCTTGTCGCATTTGGTCAGCAGCACGAGCAGGCCGACGGCGGGATCGATCCATTCGAGCATGGCGGCGTCGGCTGGCGTCACCTCGCGCCGCACGTCCAGCGTGACCACCACGCCCTTGAGCGAATGGCGTCCGCGCAGATACGGACCGGCCAGGGCATCCCACCCCGATTTGATGCCGAGCGGCACCTTCGCGTAGCCGTAGCCTGGCGTGTCGACCAGCAGCGCCACGACGGTGTCGGCCGGACCCAGTGCGAACAGGTTGAGCGCCTGGGTGCGGCCGGGCGTGCGGCTTGCGAACGCCAGCCGTCGCCGCTCGCACAGCGTGTTGATGGCGGTGGACTTGCCCGAATTGGAGCGGCCGACGAACGCGACCTCGGGAGGGCCCTCGGCGGGCAGTTGCCGGGGTTGTGCCACGGTCGTGGCGAATCGGGCGGTATTCAGCAGGCGCATGGAGACGCGGGTGACCTCGGGCATTGGGCTAAGGTAGAATCGAGAGTTTACGTGACTCGACCCTTCAATTTCCGTTCGTGAGCGACGCATGAAGCTCCCTTTGTTCGATGGCTCGCGCGCACGCGCAGCCGGTGGCCAGGCAACTGGTCTTTTCCTGGCGTACCGGGCTGGTACAAATGCCGCCCGGCATGCCGGTGTTGCGGCACTGCTGATCGCCTTGGCGGCAGGCGGCGCCCATGCGCAGGCTCCTGCGGCCAAGGACGCGCCGGCACCCGCTCAAGGCGCGCCGGCGGCGGCGCCGGCTCAAGGCACGGCCGCTCCGGCGCAGGCCGCACCGGCATCCGCGCCGTCTCAGGGCGCACCCGCCCCGGCGAAGGAGGCGCCCGCACCTGCGGCCAAGGAGATGCCAGGAGCACCGGTCAAGGTTGATCCCGCCAAAGGTCAGCAGATCGCCAGCCAGGTGTGCGCGGCCTGCCACGGGGCCGACGGCAACAGCGCCAGTCCCGCCAATCCGAAGCTGGCCGGCCAGCACGCCGACTATCTGTACAAGCAGCTCCAGAATTTCAAGCCGAAGGCGGGCGCGAAAGAGCCGGAGCGCAACAGTCCCGTGATGACCGGGTTCGCGTCGGCCCTGTCGGACAGCGACATGCGCAATGTGGCGGCGTACTTTGCCGGCCAGAAGCTCAAGCCCTCGGCCGCCAAGAACAAGGACATCGTCGAGCTGGGTCAGAAGATCTACCGCGGCGGTGTCATCTCCAAGTCGGTCGCGGCCTGCGCCGGCTGCCACAGTCCGAATGGCGCCGGGATTCCGGCCCAGTACCCGCGCCTGGCCGGGCAGTTCGCCGAATACACCGAAGCGCAGCTGGTTGCGTTCCGCCAGGGCGGCCGCAAGAACAGTGCGCAGATGACGGCCATTGCTTCGCGCCTGTCCGATGTCGAGATGAAGGCTGTCTCCGACTACATCGCCGGCATGCGCTGACCGGTCGCTGGCAGGCGACCTGCCATCCCGACCCGCTGGATCCGCCGCCCACCCGGGCGGCGTTGTTTTTTGGTAAGGGACACAAAGTCCTTTCGACCGAAAAGTCCCCCTCCGGAGAGCCGCTCATGCTGCTGCGCACCGTCACTGCCAATACGCCCGCCAGTTCTGAAATCACGCCCCGGAGCGTCTACAGCGACCGGCGACGGCTGATGCTGACCGGTGCCCTGGCGGCACCGTGGCTGGCAGGCATGACCAGCGCTGCGCGCGCAGCCGGAGGGGCGAAGCTGGCCGGGCGTCCGAGCCCCTTGTCGACCACCGAAAAGGCCACGCCCTACAAGGACGTGACCGGCTACAACAACTTCTACGAGTTCGGCACCGAGAAGGATGATCCGGCCCGCATGGCGTCGGTGCTCAAGACCCGGCCGTGGACGGTATCGGTCGAGGGCGAGGTCTTGAAGCCCCGGACCTTCGCCATCGATGAGCTGCTGAAGCTCGCGGCCATGGAGGAGCGCGTGTACCGGCTGCGCTGTGTCGAGGGCTGGTCGATGGTCGTCCCGTGGACCGGCTATCCGCTCGCCGAGCTTATCCGCCGTGTCGAGCCCACGGGCAATGCGAAGTACGTCGAATTCGTCACCCTGGCGGACAAGGCCCAGATGCCGGGGCTGTGGTCGCCCGTGCTGAACTGGCCGTACACCGAAGGGCTGCGCCTTGACGAGGCGATGCACCCGCTGACGCTGCTGACCTTCGGCGTCTACGGCGAAGTGCTGCCCAACCAGAATGGCGCGCCACTGCGCCTGACCGTTCCGTGGAAGTACGGCTTCAAGAGCGGCAAGTCGATCGTCAAGATCCGCTTCACCGAAAAGCAGCCGGTCAGCAGCTGGACCCGCGCCGCGCCGCAGGAATACGGTTTTTTCTCGAACGTGAATCCGGACGTGCCCCACCCCCGCTGGTCTCAGGCCACCGAACGGCGGATCGGCGAGGACGGCTTCCTGCAGAAGAAGCGCAAAACGCTTCCCTTCAACGGCTACAGCGAGCAGGTGGCGTCGCTTTATGCCGGCATGGATCTGCGCAAGAACTTCTGAGTGGCACCGATGCGCGGGACCGCAGATCCGGCAGCGACCCGCGCGACAACGTCCAGCGCCATCGGGCCCGGCGCCGCAACCCCCGGCGCTGCAACGCCCCGCGCTTCAACGCCCAGCGCTGCAACGCCCAGCGCTGCAACGCCCAGCGCTGCAACGCCCAGCGCCGAAACGTCGCCCGCAAGGCCCGCGGCCCGAGGTTCCGGTCCATCACCCGGCGCGCTGAAGGTCGTTGTCTTCCTGCTGTGCCTGGTGCCGCTGGCCCGGGTGCTGGTGCTGGGCTGGCTCGACCGGCTGGGCTCCAATCCGGTCGAGTTCGTCACCCGGTCCAGCGGCACCTGGACGCTGGTGCTGCTGCTCGCCGCGCTGGCGGTGACTCCGCTGCGCCGTCTGACCGGCTGGAACCGGCTTGCGCGCATCCGGCGCATGGTCGGGCTGTTCGCGTTCTTCTACGGCTGCCTGCATCTGAGCACTTACATCTGGCTGGACCAGTGGTTCGACTGGGGCGCGATCGCGCTCGATGTGCTGGATCGGCCCTTCATTACCGCCGGCATGGCCACCTGGCTGGTGCTGCTGATTCTGGCCCTGACGTCGACCGATGCCATGATGCGTCGGCTGGGCCGGCGCTGGCAGCGCCTGCATCGGCTGGTGTATCTGGCCGCAGGGCTGGCGATTCTGCATTTCGCCTGGCACAAGGCGGGCAAGAATCTGCTGGGCGAGCCGCTTATTTACGGGCTGGTGCTGGCGATGCTTCTCGGGCTGCGCCTGTGGTGGCACTGGCGGGCGGCGCGGCGGAATCGGTCGGTCTTGGCATCGTGAGCGGGCCGCGCTGACCGCAGCCGGCTAACATGGCGCCCATGATGCACACGACCGCCACGCGACCGAGACACGGACGCAGCGGTCCCTTGTCGACGATTTTCATGAGGCCACTCTAGCATGACCGAACAGGACTTCCTGGCCGCCTGCGATGGCGTACTGCTGGCGATCGAGGATGCGCTCGACCGCTGCGGCTGCGATGTACAGACCGGCCGAAGCGGGCAGGTGCTGGAGCTGGAATTCGACGACGACTCGAAGATCATCGTCAATGGCAATACGCCGCTGCGCGAGATCTGGGTGGCCGCAAAGGCCGGTGGATTCCATTACCGCTTGCACGACGGCCGGTGGACCGACACGCGCAGCGGTGACGAACTGTTCGCCGCCCTGTCGCGGCTGGTCAGCCAGCAGTCGGGCACGCCTGTCCGCCTGGGGCCGGGTGCGCCGCCCGCCTGACGAGACCCGACAGCGTGAGCGCGGACCTCCCTGGCGATACGGCCCGTTCAGCGCTGCCCTGACCCGGACTCGTCGCCGCGCGGCGCAGAGGCGCTGTCAGCGTCGGCCGGCGTCGCGCTCGAGGCCGGACGTTCGTCGCTGAGGCCGACTGACGAAACGCCCTGTCCGGGCCGCGTCTCGGCGAAATAGAGCTCGCCGTTGATCTCGACCACGCCCTCGGGCGTGACGACCGGCACCTCGGGCGCCCCGGCCAGTGCTCGTCCCATGTAGGCCATCCAGATGGGCAGCGCCAGGCCGCCACCGGTTTCGCGCTCGCCCAGCTTGTGGGGCTGGTCGAAGCCGACCCACGCAATCGCTGTGATCCGCGGCGAGTAGCCGGCGAACCAGGCGTCGTGCGAATCATTGGTGGTGCCGGTCTTGCCGGCCAGGTCGTTGCGCTTCAGGGCCATCGCCTTGGCGGCCGTGCCATTGCGCACTACGCCGCGCAGCATGCTGTCCATGATGAAGGCGTTGCGCCCGTCGATGGCACGGTTGTTCTCATCGCCGGCCTTCAGCGGCTTGGCCTGAGCCAGCAGCTTGCCGTTGGCATCGGTGATCCGCGCCACGATGTAGGGCTCGACCCGGAAGCCGCCATTCGCGAAGACCGAATAGGCGCCCGCCATCTGCCACGGAGTGACCGAGCCGGCACCCAGCGCCATCGTCAGATAGGGCGGGTGCTTGTCCTCGTCGAAGCCGAAACGGGTGACGTAGTCCTGCGCGTAGCGCGGCCCGATCGACTGAAGGATGCGGATCGACACCATATTCTTGGATTTCGCCAGCGCCTGGCGCATGCGCATCGGACCCTCGAACTTGCCGTCGTAGTTCTTGGGCTCCCAAGCCTGACCGCCGGTGAGCGTTGCATCGACGTAGAACGGCGCATCGTTGATCAGCGTCGAGGCCATGAATCCCTTCTCGAGGGAGGCCGAGTAGATGAACGGCTTGAAGCTCGATCCGGGCTGGCGCCACGCCTGAGTGACGCGATTGAACTTGTTGCGGCTGAAGTCGAACCCGCCGACCAGCGCCCGCACCGAGCCGTCGTGGCTGTTGCAGGCGACCAGCGCGGCCTGAACTTCGGGGAGCTGGCCGATTTCGTAGCCTTCCTTGGTCCGCAGGATCCGGATCAGGGCTCCGCGGCGCAGCCGCTTGCCGGCGGCGGCGCGCTCGGACAGGGCGCTGGCGGCAAATTTCAGCCCGTCGCCGGTGATGCTGAACTCCTTGCCATGCCCCTGCGACACCCGCACCCGCCGCGGCTCGACATCGAGCACCACGGCGCTGAGGAATTCGTCGACGTCAGGGTGATCATCGAGCGCGTCTTCGATGGCCGCATCGACTTTGGCCGGGTCGGCCGGCAGTTCGATGAACTGCTCGGGCCCCCGGTAGCCGTACTTCCGGTCGTAGTCGATCACGCCCTGGCGAACCGCTGCGGTGGCGATGCGCTGCTCATCGGAGCGGATCGTCGTGTAGACATTCAGGCCTGCGGTGTAGATGTCTTCCTTGAACAGTTCGTAGGCCATCATCCGCGCCATTTCGGCGACGTACGGGGCCTGCGCGCTCATGTCATTGTTGGGCGTCGAGTAGCGCAGCGTCTGTTTGAGGGCGGTCTCGTATTCGGCTTCGGTCAGCGAGCCGATCTCGTGCATGCGCTGCAGGATGTAATGCTGGCGCTCGGTGGCGCGTTTCGGATTGACCAGCGGATTGAACAGC
>DAONCJ010000146.1:0-7920 GCA_035401985.1 Burkholderiaceae bacterium
AACAGCGACAACACTTCCTGCTGCGCGTGGCTGCCGCCCAGCTCGTTCATCCGCCGCAGCACCGGGCGCAGCCGGTCCAGGGCATCGGCGGCGCGGTGATGGGCATCGAGCAGCATCGCCTCGGCCAGCGGCACGGCAACCTCGGCCACGACGGGCGCGTTGTCGTCGGGACCGGCGCCAAAGGCCCGCATGGCGGCGATCGACTCGGCCGCCGCATCGAAGCGTCCGTCGGCCAGCAGCGCCATCATGAAATGCGGCAATGAAAACGCCGACAGGCAGTCGCCGATGCGCGCCTGTGCCTGATCGGCCAGCTCGCGCCAGCGCCCGCCGACATCGACGCCGAGGTGCTGCAGCCGGTAGAGCGCCGACACGGCGTTCTGCAGGTCGATGTAGACATCCGGCTGCGCTTTGGTGAGCGGCGACTCCAGATTTCGAAAGCGCGTGTCGTACAGCTCGAGCATGGCGGCGGTGTCGCCCAGGCCCAGATGCATCATCCCGCGATGCCACCACAGGTGGTGGATCAGGTTGTTGCCAGCCGCCCAGTTCGGCGCGAGTCCGCTCAGGAACTCGATGCCCTCGCGCGAGCGGCCCTGCATCTCGAGCACATGGGCGACCGCGTGGGTGCTCCAAAGGTCGGCCGGATTCAGGGCCACCGCCTGGCGTCCGTGCGGCTCGGCGTCGGCATGGCGATCGTTTTCCTCGAGCGCGAAGCAGTGGCAGCCGAGCATCGTGCCCCAGGCCGCAAGCTCGGCATGCCAGTGCGGGCGGACCTGCTCGACCGAGGCGAGCATCAGCGCCGGTCGGCCCAGCCAGAACGCGTTGAAGTGCACCAGCCGAAAGGCGATCAGGTCGGTGGGGTGCTCGCGCAGGATCTGTTCCCACAGCGCGATGGCCCGGTTCAGGTGGCCCTCGGTCCAGGCCTGAAGCGCCGCCAGGTGCGCGCGCTCGCGTTCGGTGATGCCCGCACCGGCGGCCTGCGCGGCGCGCTGCCCTTCGCGCAGTGCCGCCACAGCGGTCGGCACCTGCGCCTGCTTGAAACCGAGCAGCATCAGGTAGCCCTTCAGGCACTGGCCCATCGCGAACATCGGCTCGCGCGCCAGCGACTCGAACAGCGGGATGGCCGTGTCCGCCCGATAGGCGAGATAGCGCTGCACGGTGAGATTGAACGCCTCGGCCGCTGCGCTGGAAGGGGCGGTGAGCGGCAGGCCGTGCAGGTCGGTCGACATAAGGGTAAGTCCGTTCAGTGGCCGGTGAATCTCGGCGGGCGCTTCTCGAGAAAGGCCCGGATGCCTTCGGCGGCGTCGGGCTGGCGCGAAGCCTCCTGCAGCAGCCGGCGTTCGAGCGCGAGATGGTCGTGCAGGCTGCGTGCAGCGATGCCCTCGCACAGCTGCTTGATGCGCGCCATCGAGCCGGTGGCGGCACTGGCCAGCCGGGCGACCAGCGCCTCGGTGGCGGCGGCGAAATGCGCGTCGTCGTGGACTTCGTCGACGATGCCCATGGCCAGGCAGCGGGCGGAATCGATGGGCTCGCTGTAGAAGAAAAGCTGCTTGGCGCGTTCGCTGCCGATCCGGCGGGCCAGAAAGTACGAGGCGCCGGCGTCCGGCGACAGCGCGATCGCCGAATAGCCGGTGCGCAGCTTCATCGAGGCCGTGCTGATGACGGTGTCGCCGCACAGCGCCAGCCCCACGCCGGCCCCGCCGACCGCCCCATTGAGCGCGCACACCACCGGGATCGGAGCCCGCGACAGCCGTTCGACCGCCGGGTGGAAAGGTTCGAGAATGCGCCCGACCTCCTGGTCGGTCTGCACCCCCGGGCGCGTCATGGCGTCCAGGTCGCCGCCGGCACAGAAGATCCGGCCGGTGCCGGTCAGCAGCACCACCCGCGGTGCGCCGGCCAGCACCTCGTCGACGGCACGGGCAAAGGCTGCGCCCTGCGGCACGCCGATGGTGTTGGCCTTCTCGGGGCGATCGAGCGTGATCCGGCCGATGGAATCGGCCAGCGACCAGCGGATGCCGTCGGCTGAGCCTTCGATCGTCTGGCGAATGTCAGCGGTCATGGCAGCCGCCTCAGCCGGGAATGCGGACCGGCAGGCTGGTGTAGCCGCGCACGAACGACGAAGGCACCCGCTCGGGTTCGCCGACGACCTCGATGCGCGGAAAGCGCGGCAGCAGTTCCTGCCAGAGGATGCGCAACTGCATCTCGGCCAGGCGGTTCCCGACGCAGCGATGGATGCCGAAGCCGAACGACAGGTGGTTGCGCGGACGCGCGCGGTCGATGATGAACTGGTCGGCGTTCTCGATGACCTCGGAATCGCGGTTGCCCGACAGGTACCACATCACGACCTTCTCGCCCTTCTTGATCTTCTTGCCGCCCAGTTCGGTGTCGCACAGGGCGGTGCGCCGCATGTGCGCCAGCGGCGTCTGCCAGCGGATGATCTCGGGCACCAGGCTGTCGACCAGCGCCGGATTGGCGCGCAGCTTGGCGAACTCGGCCGGGTTCTGGCTGAGCGCCAGCAGGCCGCCGGTCATGGAGTTGCGCGTGGTGTCGTTGCCGCCCACGATCAGCAGCGTGAGGTTGCCCATGTACTCCATCGGGTTCATGTTGCGGGTGGCCGGGCCGTGGGCCAGCATCGACACCAGGTCGTTGCGCGGCGGCGCATTGACGCGCTCGTTCCAGAGCCGCGTGAAGTAGGCGAGCATGCGGCCCAGTTCGGCCATCCGCTCTTCGGGCGAGGGCGCCTTCGGATTGAAGATGGGGTTGGACGTGGCCACGTCGGACCAGTGGGTGAGCAGTCGGCGGTCCTCGATGGGGAAGTCGAACAGCGTCGCCAGCATCAGCGTGGTCAGTTCGATCGACACCTTGTCGACCCAATCGAAGGTCTCGTTGCGCGGCAGGTTGTCGAGCACCGTGCAGGTGCGCTCGCGGATGAGGGCCTCCATCTTGGCGAGATTCAGCGGCGCGACGATCGGGCTGATCGCCTTGCGCTGCTCGTCGTGCACCGGCGGATCCATCGCGATGAACATCTGCAGCTTCTGGCCTTCGGGCGCGTCCCCGACCACGATGCCGCCCAGCCGCCAGTCCGACGAGAAGATCTGGTGGTTGGTGTCGACCTGCATGATGTCCCGGTACTTAGTCACCGACCAGTAATCGCCGAACACCGGGCTGCGGCTGAAATGCACCGGATCGTCGCGTCGCAGCCTCTCGAAGTAATGGCCGATCGTGTCGTTCTGGAAGAACGGCGGAAAGGCAGGATTGATGTCTTCGAGGGGCATCGAGAACGCGGCTTCGCGGGCGGCGCGCTGCACGTCGCTGAGAGTGGCGGTGGTCGTCATGGTCTGGGCCGGTGTAGGGCATCGAAATATTTCGATGCTTGAGTTTGACATACGATTCGCGGTTAATCGTCGGCGCCGCCGCGACCGCGCAGTGCCTTGACGCGACCGCGCTGGATCTTGGCGTCGACCCGCCGGATCTGCGAGCCGCGCGTCGGACGCGTCGGACGGCGGGTCTTGGGCACGAAGGCGGCACGGTCGACGAGTTCCTGCAGCCGCTGCAGCGCCTCGGCCCGGTTCATGTCCTGGCTGCGGTGCTGCTGCGCCTTGATCACCACCACCCCGGCGTCGGTGATGCGCTGATCGCCCAGCGTAAGCAGGCGATCCTTGACCGCCTGCGGCAGCGACGAGGCGGCGATGTCGAAGCGCAGATGGATCGCGCTGGACACCTTGTTGACGTTCTGCCCACCGGCGCCCTGCGCACGGATGGCGGTGAATTCGACCTCGTCTGGATTGATGGCGTGCATGTTCGCAACGATGCCTGAAGGCGTCGTCAGGTCAGGTTGTAGCCGCCATCGGCCATCAGTATTTCGCCGGTGAGGTAGCCCGAGGCGATCATCATGCTGGCCAGTTCGGCAATGTCCTCCGGGCTGGCTGCGCGGCCCATGGGTGCGCGTTCGCGCCACAGCGCCTGCATCGTCGTCCACTCCCGCGTCAGCGGCGTGTCGACCAGACCCGGCGCGATCGCATTGACGCGGATGTCGGGCGCGAGGCTCACGGCCAGCAGACGGGTCATGTGGTTCAGCGCGGCCTTGCTGGACGCATACGGAATCGAGGCGCCGCGCGGCCGCACGCCGGCGTGCGACGACACATTGAGCACGCAGCCCGGGCGGCCGGTGCGCGCGCTGTCGGCCAGCGCGTCGCGCAGTTCGGTGATCAGCAGCCAGGGGGCGATCACGTTGACGTCGTACAGGCGGCGCCAGACCTCGGGCGAGGCAGCCCGCATGTCGTCGTGCGGGATCCGGCCGCTGATGCCGGCATTGTTGACCAGCACGTCCAGGCGACCATGGCGCTGGAGCACCTCGGCGGCCAGCCGGCGCGTCTGCGCTTCGTCGGCCAGATCGGCCTGGGTGTAGCTGGCGCCTGGATGACCCGCCGCCAGTTCCTGGCCGAGCGCCACCGAGGCGCGCGAGTGGAAGGCGACCTCGAAGCCGTCCGAACAAAGGCGTTCGGCGATCGCCCGGCCGATGCCGGAGGTCGAGCCGGTGACCAGCGCGACCCGCGGCGCCGTTCGACTCACGCGCGCCGGTCTGGCAGTCGGCCGACCGAGCGCCCGCCGTCGACCCGCAGCAGCTGGCCGGTGACCTTGGTGGCGCCCAGCAGGTACAGGATCGCATCGGCGCAATCTTCGGGCGTGAGGACCTCGCCGAGCGCGGCCGTGTCCTTGTACGACTGGCGGCTGCTTTCGTACGAATCACCCAGCCCGGCGGCCAGCCAGCCGGTCTCGATGAAGCCGGGCAGCAGCGCATTGACCCGCACTTCGGTGCCCATCACGCGCGCCAGCGAGATCGTCAGCGTGTTCAGCGCGCCCTTGGAGGCGGCATAGGCGATCGACGAGCCCGACCCTTCCTGGCCGGCGATCGAGGACACGTTGACCACGGCGCCACGGGCCTCGCGCAGCAGGTCTTCACAGGCCCGCACCATCTGGAACACGCCGATCGTGTTGACCGAATAGATGTCGTGGAAGTCCTGCGCCGACAGCCCGGAGAGCTTGCGGGCGCCGACGAACTTGGTCGTGCCGGCGTTGTTGACCAGGAAGTCGAGGCGGCCCCAGCGGGCCTTTGCGGCAGCGGCCAGGCGCAGGCAGTCGGCATCGTCGGCGACGTTGGCGCTGACCACGAAGGCATCGGCGCCGGCTTCCCGGCACTGTGCCGCGACGGCCTCGGCGGGGCCGGTGCTCTTGCTGCAGTTGATCAGCACCGAGGCGCCGCGGCGGGCGAGCTCCAGCGCGGTGGCGGCGCCGACACCCGACGACGATCCGGTGACGATTGCGGTCTTGCCCTTGAAATCCATGGTCTTGTCTCCTTCAGTGAGCCGCATGCATGGCGGCGAGTCCGGCTTCGAGGTCGGCGATCAGGTCAGCCGGCTCTTCGAGTCCGATGTGCAGTCTGACCAGCGGGCCGCCGGTCCAGGGATGGACGCTGCGCAGGCCGTTCAGGCGCGCCGGCACGATCAGGCTCTCGTAGCCGCCCCACGAGTAACCGATGCGGAAGAACCGGCGCTTCTCGGACAGCGCCGCCAGCTTGCGGGCGACCACCGCGTCGTCGCTGCCGACGCCGTCGCGGCGCAGCTCGAACGAAAAGAGGCCGCTCGAGCCCTGGAAGTCACGCTTCCACAGCGCATGCTGGGGATGACTGGGCAGCGCCGGGTGCAGCACGCTGGCGACCTCGGGCCGTGCGGCCAGCCAGCGCGCCACTTCGAGCGCAGAGGTCTGATGGCGCTGCATGCGCACGCTGGCGGTGCGCAGGCCGCGCAGGATCAGAAAGGCGTCGTCGCCGCCGACGCAGATGCCGAGCTGACGCACCGAGGTGTGCAGCGCCGGCCACAGCGCCTCGCGCGCCACCACGGCGCCCATCAGCACGTCGGCATGGCCGCTCCAGTACTTGGTCAGCGGCAGCAGCGACATGTCGACGCCCCAGTCGAAGGGCCGCGCGAACATCGGCGAGGCCCAGGCGTTGTCAATCATCGTCACCAGCCCGCGGGCGCGCGCCATCGCGCACAGCGCCGGGACGTCCTGGATCTCGAAGGTGTAGCTGCCCGGGCTTTCGAGGTAGAGCACGCGGGTGGTCGGCTCGATCAGGGCGGCCACGGCGTCGGCCGACAGGCCGGGCGCATAGAAGGTGGTGCGCACGCCCATGCGCGCCAGCATGCCGTTGGCGAAGGTGCGGCCCGGACCGTAGACCGAGTCGGGCATCAGCACATGATCGCCGGTCTTGACGACGGCCAG
This sequence comes from Burkholderiaceae bacterium, assembly GCA_035401985.1. GTDB lineage: Bacteria > Pseudomonadota > Gammaproteobacteria > Burkholderiales > Burkholderiaceae_E > Quisquiliibacterium. The sequence goes on from DAONCJ010000146.1 coordinate 6,277, forward strand.
CAGCGCGGCCGCGATCGCCGCGAGCCCCGAGGGCATCAGCGCGGCGCGGCAGGCGTGACCGTGGCCTTCGATCTCGGCCAGCGCGTCCATCAGCGCGAAGGTGGTCGGCGTGCCGGCGGTGGCGTAGCTGGTGGCGTGGTGCACGCCCGCGGTGGCGCCGGCGCCCTCGCGATAGGCGTCCTCGAGCGTTTCGAAGAAGACCGACGAGGCCCGGAACACCGGCAGGTTGGCGGTGGTGACGGATTTGTCGAAGGTGCGGCCGACTTCGGTGACGAGGCTGGCCAGGGCGGCGGTGGGATGGGGTGTGCTCATTCCCGATTATAGAAAGGACGGGCGGTTCGCAGGGATTCGACCGGTTTCGTTCCACCGGCCGCGGGCCATCTGCCTGGACCGGACGCGGCGCGCCGAGACTCGACCCCTCGCGCCGCGACCACGCCCCGCGGGCGGGGGACTCAGGCCCTCAGCGGATCCACCGTGCCCACCACGCCCTCGGCGGCCTCGATCACCTCGCCCGCGTCCAGACACAGATCCTCGCGCCAGCGGGTGGCCATGATCTGCACCCCCGGGCGCAGCCGGCCGTGGCGGCCCACCGGCACCGCCAGGCCCGGCAGGCCGAGCAGCGGCGCAATCAGCGACGCCCGCATCGAGGCCAGCACGCCGAGCTGGCCCTCCGCGGTAACGTCGCTGCGCTGCGCCGGGGGCAGGTCGCACAGCACCGGCGTGATGAGCAGCGGCCATTGCTCGAACCAGGACAGCCAGCGCAGCTGCATCGCGTCGCGCTCGGTGAGCGCGGCGACGTAGCCGGCCAGATCGGTCGCAGGATGCTGGCCGAGCCAGGCGCCCATCGAGGCGATGCCGTCGGCGTCGCCCACCTGCTGCATCAGCGGCCACAGGCCACTGAAGACATCGGTGACGCAGATCCGGTGCCACAGTGCCACGACCCGCTCGATGTCGGGGGGCAGCACCTCATCGACCTGATAGCCCGCGGCGGCCAGATGGCGGCCGGCGGCACGCACCGCCTCGGCCTGCGCGGGGTGGGTGAAGCCGCCGGGCACATCGGGCACCAGCGCCACCCGGAGCGGGCGCGCGGGCGCCGGGCCCTGCAGCGGCATGTCGGCCCACTTCCAGTCGCGCCGGTCGCCGCGGGCCATCGCCGCGAGTGCCAGCCGCGCGTCGCGCACGCTGCGGGTGTGCGGCCCCTGCACGGACATCAGCTGCCCGCCCATCGGCCGCCCGCCGGGCGCGGACAGGTTGAATGCCGGCACGCGCCCGAAGCCGGTGCGCAGGCCGACGATGCCGCAGCAGGTGGCCGGGATGCGGACCGAGCCGCCGATGTCGTTGCCATGGCCGATCGCACAGATGCCGGTCGCGACCGCCGCTCCTGCCCCGCCGCTGGAGCCACCGGGGGTGATTGCCGGGTCGAGCGGATTCAGCGTGCGTCCGTGCAGCGCGTTGTCGGTGAAGATCCGCATCGAGAACGCTGGCGCATTGGTGCGCCCGATCACGATGGCGCCGGCGTGCTTCAGATTGGCGACGACCGGACTGTCCTCGGTAGCGATCAGGTCCTTGTACGCAACCACGCCGTTGTCGGTGGGATGCCCCTTCTGGTCGACGTTGACCTTGGTCGTCACCGGGACGCCATGC
>DAONCJ010000147.1:0-7877 GCA_035401985.1 Burkholderiaceae bacterium
CGAGGCGCTGACCCAGCAGGTGATGCGGGCACTGGGCCGGGTCTGCGAGGTCGCCGGCCTCGAATGCTTCCTTTCGGCATCGGCCGGGCTCGCATCGTTTCCGCGCGATGCCGACTCGGCGGGCATCCTGCTGTCGCGTGCCGACCGGGCCACCCGCGAAGTCAAGGCGCGCGGCCGCAACGATGTCGGCTGGTATCTCCACTCGCTGGAGCAGAGCGGGCGCGGGCGCATCGAGATGGTCACCGGCCTGCACAAGGCGATCGAGCGCGAAGAGTTCGAGCTGCACTTCCAGCCCTGGGTCGATGCCACGGCCGCCCGGGTGACCGGACTCGAGGCGCTGGTCCGCTGGCGGCGCGACGGCAAGCTGGTGCCGCCCGGAGATTTCATTCCCCTGGCCGAGGACACGGGCCTGATCATTCCGATCGGTGAATGGGTGCTGGCCAAGGCGGCCAGCGCGCTGGCGCAGTGGCGGCACGACGGCATTGCACTCGATTGTGTGGCGGTCAACATCCCGACCGTGCACTTCGAGCGGGATTCACTGCTGACCGCGCTTCAGGAGGCGCTCGTCAGGAACAAGCTGGGGCCGCGCTCGCTCGAACTGGAACTGACAGAGACCTGCATGGTCCGGGACTTCGAACGCACGCTGCCCCGGCTCGAAGCGCTGATCGAGGCGGGGGCCACGTTGTCGATCGACGACTTTGGCACCGGCTACTCGTCGCTGGCCTACCTGACGCGACTGCCGATCTCCAAGCTCAAGGTCGATCGCGCGTTCGTAAATCAGCTCGGCGTGTCCCGCCAGGGCGAGGCGGTGTGCCGCGCGATCGTGGCGCTGGGTCAGTCGCTGGGCGTGAAGGTCCTTGCCGAGGGCGTCGAGACGCCCGAACAGGTGAAGGCGCTGTTGTCTTTGGGCTGCCGCACCATGCAGGGATTCCTGTTTTCCCGGCCGGTGCCATTCGAGCAGATTCCGCAGGCCATCCGCACAGCCGAAGCGCTTGCCCGGCGCCTGCTCGCGCCGCCCGAGCCTGAACATGCGCTGCCTGAGGAAGGCGAAGGACAACTGTCGTGAGCACCGGAACAACCGGGCAGGCAGCGCGCGTGACGCCCGAGCGCTCGGCAGCGGCGACCGCGCGCGCAGCGATGCTGTATCTGGCCCAGCGCAAGCTGGCGCCCACGCCAGACAATTACGCACTCGCATGGGCCAATGCCCTGGGAACTCCCCACGCCGGTTCGACCGAAGCCGGGCGCGAAATGACGCGTGATGCGCGTCGGCTGCGGCACTCCGAACGCATGGTGGCCGAACTCAGCGAAATGGTCCGGGCGCTGTGCGAGATGATGAGCAGCCTGGCCGAGGACGAAAGCTGGGTCAGCGGACAGATCGCCACGGTGCGCCGGGCGCTGGAGGGCGAACTGGACCGGTCGGCCCTGGCCGGTCTGCGTGCCCTGCTGCACGACACCGGTGCGCATCAGAAGCGGATCCAGGAGCAGCGACGCCGCACGCTGGAGCATCTGAAGCGCACCCTGGCCGAGATGGCCCAGGTGATCGCAGGTCTGATGGCATCCACCGACACCTTCTCCGAACAGATGAGTGAGCATGCGGCCTCGATCGAAGGCGCGACCTCGCTGGATGCTCTGAGCCAGACGGTCCGCGGTCTGCTCGAGGACACGCGAACCATGCGCACGGCCGTCGATCTTTCCCGCGACGGCCTGAACCGTTCGCAGGGAGTTGCAGCGACGCTCGAACGCGAGGTGTCCCGGCTTGAAGAACAGCTGGCCGCGGCCAGCGCCGAGATGGTCACCGACCACCTGACCCGGACCATGAACCGGCGTGGACTGGAGGAAGCCTTCCTCGGCGCACAGGAACGCACGCTGGCCAGCGGCAAGCCGCTGACGCTTGCGCTGATCGACGTCGACGACTTCAAGCGGCTGAATGACGCTCTTGGCCACAAGGCGGGCGACGACGCGCTGCGCCATCTGGCGGACCTGCTGAAGAACAAGCTGCGCCCGACCGATGCGGTGGCGCGCTACGGTGGCGAGGAATTCGTGCTTCTGCTGCCGGGCGCCAGCGCGGCCGATGCCACCAGCACGGTGGGCCGGCTGCAGCGCGAACTGACGACCCATGTCTTCATGCACGACGCGCATCGCGCGTTCATCACCTTCTCGGCCGGCATCACAGAGGTGAGCGCCGGCGATTCGCTGGGCGTGGCGATCAACCGCGCCGACGAAGCGATGTATCGGGCCAAGCGTGAAGGCAAGAACTGCGTGCGCAGCGCATGACGGCGCCTCGCCGTCGCCCTGCCACCTCAGTCGTCAGGCCCCAGATCGATCAGCTTGTTGCGCATCGCGTAGGTGGCCAGTTCGGCATTGCTCGACAGATGAAGCTTCTCGAGGACGCGGGCGCGATAGACGCTGACGGTCTTGGGCGACAGCGCCAGCCGCTCGGCGATCTCCGACAGCTTGTGTCCTTCGGCGATCAGCACCAGCGTCTGCATCTCGCGGTCGGAAAGCTGGTCGTGGGCGATGCCGGAACGCGTGGTGACATTGTCGGCCAGTGCCTGGGCGATCTCGGGGGTGACGTACTTGCGCCCGGTGGCGACCGTGCGCACGGCCTTGACGATGGTCTGGGGATCGGCTGCCTTGTTCAGGTAGGCCATCGCCCCGGCCTTCAGCGCGCGGATGCCGTACTGATCCTCCGGATAAGTGGACAGCACGACGATCCGGATAGTGGTGCCCTCATCGACCATCGCGTGCAGCACATCGATGCCGCTGCGCCCGGGAAGGTTGACATCGAGCAGCATCACGTCGCAGGTGGTCTGGCGCAGCAGCTGGCGCAGCTCGCCGTAATCGCCGGCCTCGCCGACCACTTCGATGTCGCCCGTCTCGGCAAGGGTTTCGCGCAGGCCCCGGCGGACCAGGAAATGGTCGTCGACGACGATCACGCGGATCATTGCGACGACTCCTGGCGCGAGGCGGTCACCGGCACCGTCAGCAGCAGCGCAGCGCCGCCACGCCCCAGGGAGACCTCGAGCCAGCCGCCTGCCGAGCGGGCCCGTTCGGCCAGGCCGCGCAGGCCGAACGAGTGCTGCTTCTCGAGGTCTGTCGCGCCGATGCCATGGCCGTCGTCATGAATCTCGAGCGACAGCATCGCTTCGCTGACCACCATGTCGACCGCGACGGTGTGAGCGCCGGAGTGCTTGACCACGTTGGTGAGTGCTTCCTGGAGCGTGCGGTAGACCGTCATGGCGGCTTCGTCGGTCAGTTCGATCTGATCGGTGTTGGTTCTGAACCGTGTGACCAGACCGCTGCGTTTTCGGAACTGCGCCAGCTGCCACTCGATCGCGGGAACGATGCCTGCGTCGAGCACCGGCGGGCGCAGGCTGCGCACGATGTTCTGGCTGGCGTGCTGCGCAAGCCCGAGCGTCTCGAGTGCCTGCGTCGCGCGCTGTGCGACCGGGGCGGAGCCATTGCGCTCGACCCAGGACAGATCGAAGCGCAGCGCGGTGAGCATGCCGCCGATTTCGTCATGAATCTCGCGGGCGATCGCGCGCCGCTCTTCTTCGACCACCGTCTGGAGGTGGGCCGACAACTCGCGAAGCTTCTGCTCCGACACCCGCAGTGCCAGTTCGGCGGCGATGCGTTCGCGGCGCGTCTCGGCCGCCCGAAGTGCGTTGGTCAGCGCCGGCCCGAGCCGGGCCAGCCGGCTCTTGTTGAGGAAGTCGTCGGCGCCATTGCGCATCGCTTCGACGGCGACATCGTCATCGATCGTGCCCGAGACGATCAGGAAAGGAAGCACCTTGCCGCTGTCGCGCAGCGTGCGCAGCGCCTCGATGCTGGAGAAGCGCGGCAGCTGGTGATCGGAGATCACCGCGTCCCAGGGCTCGCGCGCGAGCGCCTCGATCATCGTCTCGGCTTCTTCGACCCGGTGGCATTCGACGTTCAGTCCCTGGCGCCCGAGAGTGGCCGAAAGCAGCAGGAAGTCCTCCTCGGAGTCTTCGACGACGAGCAGGCGGATGCGGGTCTTCAGCGGGTATCGGGTGTCGGTCATGGCGCGCTCATCGCCGCGAATTGTACGGGCTTTGACCGCTTATTCGTGGCACCCGGGATCCTTCCCCACCACGACAATCATTGAAAGATCCCTTCCGGCATTTCCATGAACCCGACTCCAGGCAACACAGGCACATCGCAGGCTCAGCCTCTCGCCATCGGCGAGGTGGCAGAGCTGCAGGATCAGCTGTTCGAGGCGGCCACGGATCTGGACCGTCTCGGAGGACTGCTCGAGGACGCGACACGCCAGCTGATGGAGCGCTTCAGCGCGGCCAACGAGCAGGCGCAGTTGCTGCTGGGGGATCTCGAGTCTCGGGAAGGCTTGCGCCGGGAACTGGCAGGGGCGGTCACTGCCCTGCAGTTTCAGGATATGGCGGCGCAGGTCATCTCGCACACCGTCCAGCGTATCCGCGGGGTTGCCGACTTCATCGGCTCGCGCGCGGTGGCCGACGACGACGAGGCAGAGAGCGTCGCGGTCGTGGAGCTTGTACGCAGGCATTGTCCGGTCGCGCAACGGCAGGTGGACGCCGGCTCGATCGAATTGTTTTGAACCAGCAGAACCAGAAAACCAGGAGCACAAACGATGGCTGCGATTCTCGCTGTGGATGACTCTTCGTCCCTGCGCCAGATGGTCGCCTTCACCTTGAAGAGCTCAGGCTTCGATGTGATCGAGGCGATTGACGGGCAGGACGCAATCGAGAAGCTCGGCGATCGCCGCGTCGACCTGGTGCTGACTGATCAGAACATGCCCCGCATGGACGGCATCACTCTGGTCAAGCACCTGCGCAGCCTGCCGCAATTCAAGGCGACACCGATCTTGATCCTCACCACCGAATCCAGCGACGAGATGAAGCAGGCCGGTCGAGCCGCCGGGGCCACCGGGTGGCTCGTCAAGCCCTTCGACCCGCGCAAGCTGGTCGATGTCATCCGCAAAGTTCTGCCCTGACCGGGAATGCAGCCATGAGTGAACAGACATCCGCCGGATCTTCGGGCGCCGACTTCGACCTGAGCCAGTTCTATCAGGTGTTCTTCGAGGAAGCCGCCGAGAACCTGGCCAACATGGAAACCCAGCTGCTGGAGCTCGACGTCCAGTCTCCCGATGATGAGGAGCTCAACGCGATCTTCCGCTGCGCCCATTCGATCAAGGGTGGCGCGGCAACCTTCGGGTTCCAGGATGTCGCAGACCTCACCCATGTGATGGAAACGCTGCTGGATCGGCTGCGCCGCCATGAACTCGCGCTGACGGCGGGCATGGTCGATGTGCTGCTCGAATCGGGCGACGCCCTGACCGGACTGCTGGATCGCCATCGGGGCGCGAGCGACGAAGTGCTCGATGCGTCCCAACTGGTGGCCCGGATCCGCGCCCATGCCGATGGCGTGGCGGCGGCCGGGGAGGCGCAGCCTGCGGCTGTCCTGCCGGCAGCGGCTGCGACCACGGCGGTGTCTGCGGCCTTGCCCGCGGCGGCCCCTGTCCGCGGCATCGTCGCCAAGCCCACGCCGGTGGAGCGCGCGCTGAACATCGTCGTCGGTCCCCTCGACGACGCGGGACTGGCCGATCAGCTGGCCGATCTTTTCAACGAGATTCCTGGTCTCGGGCGGATCGCCGCGGCGGATGACGGCAAGCCGGATGCGCACAACAAGCGCAGCTTCCTGGTCCACACCACGAGCAGCGACGACGATCTGCTGGATCTGTTCACCTTCCATGTGTCGCGCGAACTGGTGTCTATCGCGGAGGCGGGCGGGAAGCCGGCCCCCGTGGCCGCGCCAGGCGAGATCGAAGGATTCGGGCTGTTTGCCGACATGGAGGCGTCGGCAACGCCGGCGCCGCAGGTCACCCAGGCGCTCCCCGTGGTCCGGGTCGCCCCACCAGCCCCTTCGGCAAAGCCCGAGCGCGCCGACAAGCCCGACAAGTCGTCCGGCGTCGACACGACCACGCTGAGGGTGTCGGTCGAGAAGGTCGATCAGCTGATCAATCTGGTCGGAGAGCTGGTGATCACGCAGGCGATGCTGGCGCAAAACGGCCGCAACCTCGACCCGATCGCCCACCAGCAGCTGATGGGCAATCTGGTCGATCTGGAGCGCAATACCCGCCTGCTCCAGGAATCCGTGATGGCAATCCGCATGATCCCGATGGCGGTGGTCTTCAACCGCTTCCCGAGGATGCTGCGTGACCTGGCCGCCAAGCTGGGCAAGCAGGTCGAACTGCACACCGTGGGCGAGGCCACCGAACTGGACAAGGGCATGATCGAGAAGATCACCGATCCGCTGACCCACCTGGTGCGCAACGCGCTCGACCACGGCATCGAACTGCCGCAGGCGCGCACCGCGCAGGGCAAGCCGGAGGCCGGCACGATCACGCTGTCGGCGCAGCACAAGGGCGGCTCTATCGCGATCGAGGTCCGCGACGATGGCAAGGGCCTTTCCCGCCAGAAGATCCTGACCAAGGCACACGAAAAGGGCATGAACGTCCATGACGCGATGACCGATCACGAGGTCTTCCAGCTGATCTTCGAGCCCGGGTTCTCGACTGCGGACCAGGTCACCGAAGTGTCGGGCCGCGGCGTCGGCATGGACGTGGTCCGACGCAATATCCTGAGCCTAGGTGGCTCGGTGGAACTGGACTCGGCCGATGGCTACGGGACGCGGGTCACGGTGCGCCTGCCACTGACGCTGGCCATCATGGATGGCATGTCGGTCGCGGTCGGCGACGAGATCTACATCCTGCCGCTGGCCTCGGTGATCGAATCGATCAAGCTCGACCAGCAGCAGATCAGGAGTGTGGCGGGCGCCAATCGGGTGATCGAGGTCCGCAACGAGTTCCTGCCGGTCGTCGAGCTCGACGAAGTGTTTCGCGTGCCGCGATTCGAGACCCGCACCGGGTCGGGAATCATGATCGTGGTCGAGGCCGAGGGCGCACGGGTGGCGCTGCTGGTCGACGAACTCGTCGGTCAGCACCAGGTCGTGGTCAAGAACCTCGAGGCCAACTACCGCAAGGTCCCGGGCGTGTCCGGGGCGACCATTCTGGGTGACGGCCGCGTGGCGCTGATCCTCGATGTCGGCCACATGGTCCGCCGGGCCCGCCACTAAAGCGGCCGCCCGAAACAATCCAAGCACTGTCATTCCGGAGCACAAGCATGCAACTCGCCGAAACCGCCGTTCAGGCAGCCGCCCGCGGCACGGTCAAGCCTCGCGAATACCTGACCTTCCGCCTGGGCGCCGAAGAGTATGGCATCGACATTCTGAAGGTCCAGGAGATCCGCGGCTACGAGCAGCCGACCCGGATCGCCAACGCTCCCGAGTTCATCAAGGGCGTCGTCAATCTGCGCGGCGTCATCGTCCCGATCCTCGACCTGCGTCTGCGCTTCGGGCTGGGCTCGGTCGAATACAACAACTTCACCGTCGTGATCATCCTGAATGTGCGCAACCGCGTCGTCGGGATCGTCGTCGATTCGGTGTCCGATGTGCTGGAACTGCCCCCCGAATCGGTGCGCGAGGCGCCCGAGATGTCGTCGATGGTCGACTCCAGCCACATCCTCGGCCTGGGCACGCTCACCGACCGGATGCTGATCCTGGTCGACATCGAGCGCCTGATCCTGTCACCTGACATGGCCATCATCGGCTAGTCAGCGGCTTTCTTGAACGGGCAGAGCGCTGCCCCATGGGAGATTCCGATGAGCATCCATCCATTCATCGCAGCGGTATTTGCCGCCGCCATTTCCGTTCCGATGTCGAGCGCGCATGCCGCGGCCGACAAGGCGACCGCCGATGAGGCGACGGCCATGGTCAAGAAGGGCGTCGCCTTCATCAAGGCCAATGGCAAGGAAAAGGGCTACACC
>DAONCJ010000148.1:0-7874 GCA_035401985.1 Burkholderiaceae bacterium
GTTCAAGCACTTCACGGTCGAGCCGGTCACGCCGGCCATCGGCGCCATCGTGCATGGCCTTCATCTGTCCGACGTCAGCGAGGCTGCGGCAGCCGAACTGCGCGAGGCACTGTGGCACTACGGCGTGCTGTTCGCCCGCGAGCAGCACCTCAGCTTCGATCAGCACAAGGCACTTGGGCGGCATTTCGGCGATGAACTCGAACGGCACACCTTCGGGCGCACGATGGCCGAGCAGGGCCACCCCGAAGTGCTCATCATCCAGAAGTCGAAATCGGCCGGCAATGGCACCACCACCGACGTCTGGCACCACGATGTGACCGGCCGGGCGAACCCCAACATCATGTCGATCCTGCAGGCCGAGGAAGTGCCGTTCGGTGCCGACACGATGTGGGCCAGCATGAGCGCCGCCTTCGAGCGCCTGCCTTACGCACTGAAGCTGATGTTCCTGAACCTGGACATCGACCACGACACGCTCTATGGCGCCATGCGCCACGACCAGGGTCGCTCGGCCGCGTTTGCCCAGAAAGTGCTGGAGCAGAAGGAATCGCACACGCATCCGGCCGTCGTGCACCACCACGCCACCGGCAGACTGTGCCTGTTCGTCGGCAATGCGTGGGTCAAGCGGGTGCATGGCCTGCCGGCTGACCAGGGCGAACTGATTCTGCGCATCGCCAACGACATGTCGCGCCTGCCCGAGATCCAGGTGCGCTGGCAGTGGCGCAAGGGCGACGTCGCGATGTGGGACAACTTCGGCACCTCCCACTATGGTGTGTCGGGCGACGTCAGCACGCAGACGCGCCGCCTCTACCGGGTCGCGGCGTGGTCTCCCAAGGTGCGCCCGACGCTCGATCGCCAGCGCGCCATGCAGGAACTGATGGGAGATCTCCAATGAAGATCGACGGCGCCTGCCTCTGCGGCCATCTCAGTTACGAAGCCGACATCGATCCCGCGAAAGTGGTGATCTGCCACTGCACCCAGTGCCAGATCGGCAGCGCCTCGGCGTTTCGCTTCGGGGTGCTGGTCGCCAAGGAAAATTTCCGCCTGCTCACGGGCGTGCCCAAGACCTATGTCAAGACGGCCGAGAACGGCAACCTGCGGGCGCTGACCTTCTGCCCCGAATGCGGCACGGCCCTTTACGGGACTGGTGTCGATGAGCAGGACTTCTTTTCCCTGCGCCTGGGAACGGCGCGCCAGCGCGCCGAACTGAAGCCTGTCAGTCAGATCTGGTGCCGTTCGGCATTGCCCTGGCTCTCCGGACTTGATGGCATGCGCAAATACGAGCAGCAGGGCCGACGGTCGCAATCGGCGCAGCCTGCGCCTGTGGACCCAGGCGCAGGCACGGATCGCGGCGCTGTCGCCTGACGCCTGACGGGCGATGGCGCCAGCCGGCAGCCGCCGGCTGTGCGAAACCGATCCGAAGTCCTGTCGGAGCGGTACGCCCGCCCATATGAAATCGCCTTGACTGGGCATGGATATCGGCTTGACCGACGGGGACGTCATCCGCATCATTTCGGCTCGCAAGGCGACGCAAAACGAAGCCCAGTATTACCGGGGTGAATGACATGAAAGCCGAATACGACCTTTCCAAGATGAAGTCGCGTCGGAATCCTTACGCCTCCAAGCTCAAGAAGTCGGTCACCATGCGCCTTTCAGAAGACGTGGTGCAGTACTTCAAAAGCATGGCGATCGAGGTCGGCGTTCCTTATCAGAGTCTTATCAATCTCTACCTCCGAGATTGCCTTGCCCAGAATCGCAAGGTCGAGATCAAGTGGCCGAAGGCTGCCTGACCTTTTCGCCCAGACCTGCCGCCCATCGCGTCCCACGGTCGGCCCCATCACCCGCCAAGGCCCGCCCATGAAGACCTACCAGCACTACATCGACGGTCAGTACGTCGACCCCATCGGCCAGCGCTGGTTCGACTCGGTCGATCCTTACTCGGGCCAGCCGTGGGCCCGCATTCCGCAGGGCTGCGCCAAGGACGTCGATCGTGCGGTGACCGCGGCCAGCCGCGCGATGCGCGAAGGTCCGTGGGCCACGATGAGCGCCACCGAGCGCGGCAAGCTGATGCTGCGGCTGGCCGACCTGGTGGCGAAGAACGCCCAGCGTCTGGCCGAACTCGAGGTGCGCGACAACGGCAAGCTGCTGGCCGAGATGGCGGGCCAGATGAACTACCACCCCGAGTGGTGGCGCTATTTCGGCGGCCTGGTGGACAAGGTCGAAGGCCGCGTGATGCCGATCGACAAGCCCGACATCTTCGCGTTCACCCGCCAGGAGCCGGTGGGCGTGGTCGGCGCCATGACGGCGTGGAACTCGCCGCTGCTGTTCATCGCCTGGAAGTGCGCGCCGGCCATCGCCGCGGGCTGCGCGGTCGTGATCAAGCCGTCAGAGTTCACCTCCGCCTCGACGCTCGAATACGCGGCGCTGACCAGGGAGGCCGGCTTTCCGGATGGCGTGTTCAACGTGGTGGCCGGTTACGGCCCCGAGGCCGGCGCCGCGCTGGTCGATCACCCCGACGTGGCCAAGATCACCTTCACGGGCTCGGACACCACCGGCAAGCTGATCTATGCCCAGGCCGCGCGCAGCATGAAGCGCGTGTCGCTGGAGCTGGGCGGCAAGTCGCCCAACATCGTGTTCGACGACTGTGATCTCGACCAGGCCGCCTCGGGCGTGATCTCGGGCATCTTCGCGGCCACCGGACAGACCTGCATCGCCGGCTCGCGGCTGCTGGTGCAGAACTCGATCCGTGAAGAGTTCACCCGCAAGGTGAAGGAGCTGGGCGCCTCGGCGCGCAAGGGCAATCCGATGAGCGCCGAGACCAACATCGGCCCGGTCACGACGCCGGCCCAGTACAAGAAGATTCTCGACTACATCGATATCGCCAAGGCCGAAGGGGCGCGCTGCATTCTGGGTGGCGGGCCGGCGGCCGCGTCGCCGGAGCTCACCGGTGGCCAGTTCGTCGAGCCGACCATTTTCGTCGACGTCACGCCGCAGATGCGCATCGCCCGCGAAGAGGTGTTCGGCCCGGTGCTCTCGATCATGGGCTTCGACGACGAGGCGCAGGCGGTGCAGATGGCCAACGACACCATCTACGGCCTGGCGGCCGGCGTGTGGACCCAGGACATGGGGCGCGCGATGCGCCTGTCGAAGGCGCTGAAGGCCGGTACGGTCTGGGTCAATACCTATCGCGCGGTGAGCTTCATGATGCCCTTCGGCGGCATGAAGCACTCGGGCATCGGTCGCGAGAGCGGCATCGCCGCCATCGAGGGGTTCCTCGAGACCAAGAGCACCTGGATCTCGTACGCCAAAGGCGGTCCTGCCAACCCGTTCGTGCTGCGCTGAGGCACCGCTTCGGCGATGCGTTCGTCACGGTTCCGCTTCGCTGGCTGGTTCGCTGTCCCCGTCGCTGTCCACCCACCCACTGCATTGGAAGATCCATGAAGGGCCTCGTTTTCACCGGCAACCGCCAGCTCGAACTGCGCGAATTCCCCGACCCCACGCCGGGACCCGGCGAGGTGGTGCTCGAGATCAAGGCCTCGGGTATGTGCGGCAGCGACCTGAAGTTCTACCGGGGCGACATCGCTGCCACGATGAAGTCGCTGGGACTGGGCGCGGGCATCAGCGTGATCGCCGGACACGAGCCCTGCGGCGTCGTGGTGGCCGTTGGCGAAGGCGTCAATCCGAAACGAGCCTGGGTCGGACAGCGCGCGATGGTTCATCACTACCGCGGCTGCGGCGCCTGCCCGCACTGCTCCACGGGCTGGCAGCAGCTTTGCGTCGAGGGCGTGGCCGAGGTGTATGGCGCGACCGGCCACGGCGGGCATGCGCGCTACATGAAGGCGCCCGCCAGCACCATGGTCACGCTGCCAGACGAGCTTTCGTTCGTCACTGGGGCGGCCATTGCCTGCGGCACCGGCACGGCCTGGGGCGCGCTGAAGCGGCTCGAACTCACCGGCGACCAGACGATCGCCATCTTCGGACAGGGGCCGGTGGGCTTGTCGGCCACGCAGCTGGCAGCGGCGCTGGGCGCACGGGTGATCGCGCTCGACGTCAGTCCGGAGCGGCTGGCGCGTGCGAAGGAGTTCGGCGCCGCGGAGGTGATCGACCCTTCGAAGGTCGATCCGGTGGCCGCGATCAAGGAGCTGACCCAGGGCCTGGGCGCACACGCGACGCTCGATGCGTCGTCGTCGTCGGACGCCCGCCGCCAGTGCGTGCAGAGCGTGCGCACCTGGGGCAAGGCCTGCCTGGTCGGCGAGGGCGGGCAGATGACCCTGGACGTCAGTCCCGACCTTCTGCGCCGCCAGGTCACGCTGATCGGTTCGTGGACCTTCTCGACGGTCGGCCAGGCTGACTGCGCCCGCTTCGTCGCCGACCGTGGCATCGACGTGGACGCACTGTTCACCGACCGCTGGCGCCTCGAACAGGGCGTCGAGGCCTACCAGCACTTCGACCGGCAGACCGCCGGCAAAGGGGTGTTCGTCTTCTGAGTTACTCGGGCTTCACGCCGATGACGTCGGCGATGCCCTTGAAGCGCTGATACTCGTCGAGCTGGTAGCGGCCCATCTCGACCGGTCCGAACGTGAACATCGGCTCGGCACCCGTCGCCTCGTAGTACTTGGCCATTTCCGGCGAACGCATGCCGCGCAGCACCGCGGCCACCAGCTTCGCGTGGACGTCGGCCGGGGTTTCGGTGCGCACCCAGAAGGCGGTCCATGAGTAATTGATGTAGTCCGGCCAGATCTCACGCAGCGTCGGCACATTGGGCAGCGCGAGGTGGCGGTTCTCGCCCGACACCGCGATGGCGCGCATCTTGCCCGACTGCACGATCGGCAGGGCGCCGCCGAAGTCGCCCATGCCGGCGTCGAGCTGGCGGCCGATCACATCGTTGAACACCTGTGCCTGACCCTTGTAGGGCACGTAGGTCAGCGGCACCTTCGAGAGCACCGACACCCAGCCGATCGCCAGCTGGTAGCCAGCCGAGTACGAGCCGATGTTCAGCGGCTTCGTCTTGCCCAGCGCGAGCAGGTCGTTCATGTTCTTGACCGGCGACTCATTGGCCACGTACCAAATGTTCTGCGCGCGCCCGATGCCGTGGACCGCCTTGAAGTCCTTCAGCGGATCGTAGGGAAGGTTCTTGACGACTATCGGGTTCACCGACATCGGCGAGTTCGATCCGATCATGATCGTGTAGCCGTCGGCCGGGGCCTGCTTGACCGCGACTCCGGCGATCGCGCCGCTAGCGCCCGGGCGGTTCTCGACCAGCACGGACTGCCCGAGAATCTTCTGCATCTGCTCGGCCAGCACGCGTGCCGAACTGTCGGCGCCGCTGCCTGCGGCGAAGGGCGCGATCATCCGGATCGGCTTGTTGGGGAAGTCGCTGGCCTGGCCGAAGGCCGGCGCTGCGGCCAAGGCGAGCAGGCCGAATGCGGCACGTCGGGTGAGTCGAATCATGGTGTCTCCATTGTCGGGTGCATCACGCGCCGGGGGCTGGCGGTGCGGCCAGACGTCTCATGCGTCTGCCTCCCATGCTCGCCCGGATCGCCTCCCCGGTGCAACCGTCAGGGATTTCGGTAGCTGGCGTTCAGCAGACGCGCCGCCTGCTGAACCGTCATGCCGCTTCGCAGGCCGGCCCCCAGGGCGTGCGCGTTCAGGTGCGACAGCGTGCCACTGGCCAGTCCGTCGGCTGCATCGCCGATCCGCGCCGACAGATGGGAATAGGCCGCCCCGATCACGCCGACGGCCTGCAGCATGTCCAGCCCGACGATGCCCGCCGCGTCCTTTCCGACGCCCGCGTCGTTGAAGAACACCGCATGCGGGGGCTGCGTGGCGTCGACCACGAAGCGTGCCGCCGAGACCCCTCCGTGCGAGCCGGAAACGATGACCTGCCCGGCCTGCAGCGGGCTGATCGAGCTGATGGAGTCGAGGAGGAAGAGCTGTCGCATGGCGTGTGGATGGAGTCGTTGGGGCCGCGGATGAATCGGGCGACGGCGGCCCGAAGATGCCCATTATCACGCTAGCATGTCCACCATGACCCTCGCCCCCGATCTGACCGCCTTCCAGTCCTGGCTGGACCATCGCGACAGTGCGACCGAACTGCTGAGCGCTGTCCCCGCTCAGGCGCTTGCCGCCACGCTGAATCTGCCGCCCGCGCGTGCGCCGGAGGGCGAACTGCCGCCGCTGTGGCATTGGCTGCATTTCCTCGATCGCGCGCCCAGCGCCGAGCTGGCCGAGGACAGATCGCCACGTCAGCGGTCGCTGATGCCGCCGATTCCGCTGGAGCAGATCATGTGGGCCGGCTCCGAGATCGACTTCATCCGGCCGCTGCGCTTGAACCTGCCGGCAAGCCGCGAGTCGCGCATCGTCGAGATGACCGGCAAGAGCGGCTCGCGCGGGCCGATGGTATTTCTCACTACCGAGCATCGTGTCGAGCAGCAGGGCGAACTCGCGATCATCGAGCGCAACCGTGCGGTGTTTCTCGGCCCCGCGGCCGCGGCCCCGCCGCCTGCACCCGTCACCGCGCGTGCGGCCGAGCGCGAGCGCACCTGGCAGGTCGACGAGGCGGTGCTGTTCCGGTTCTCGGCACTGACCTTCAACAGCCATCGCATCCACTACGACCTGCGCTATGCCACGAAGGTGGGCGGCTATCCGGCGCTGGTCGTGCACGGTCCGTTGCAGGCTGTGCTGCTGGCCGAGACCTTCCGCGAATGGTTCCCCGACAGGCCGGTCAGCCGCATGGAATTTCGCGCCAGGGGGCCCCTGTACAACGGCGAGCCGGTGGTGGTCGGCGGTGCCGCACGCGGGGACGGGCAGTACGCGCTGTGGACCGCGTCGCCGAGGGCCGAGTGCGCGATGGAGTGCGTTGTCTGGCACGCCTGACAGCCGATTCGGCTTCCTGTTTCGCGGGGGCGCGTTGATGGCGATGGCAGTTGCCGCGCTGGCTCAGGCGGGCGCGCGGGCGTAGAGTCACTTGTCCCGGGCCCGGTCGTTTGACGTGGACCTCAGCTCAGTTGCTTCCTTGAAAAGGATGTAGCCATGGCGGCGAAACTGATTTTGAAGGGCGGCAAGCTTCCCCACATCTGGAACGTCTCTCAAAGGGTGGGCCCCGGATCGGACGAGCCGAACAAGCCCACCGATGTCGAACTGCTCAACACATTGGTCGTGATCGCGCTGGGCCATCCTGCGGTCCAGCGTTTCGGCATCAATGGCAACTCGATTCCGCCGAACCGCACCGACGTGTTCGACCCGATTCTGGGTTACTGGATTTTTCGCTTTCAACAGATCGGGCGGCACCCGGCGAGCGACGGGGTCGCGTCGCCTGCGCGAGGAACGTTCTTCGCCCCTGGTCAGCCCTGGGTGATCGTCACCATCAATGAATTCGCCCGCGAAGCGGATACCGATCTGTGGACCAACCTCCATCGCAACACGAATGTCGGCGGGGCATTGAGGGCGGAGCTGTCCCGCTGAGCTACAGCTTTACGGCGCGCCGCAGCACCCGTCGATGCGGGCGCCGCGCGGTCAGCAGGTATTTCCGGATCGTGCCATCATCGGCGCCCCTTGCGGTTCCCCCGGCGATGCTTTGATTGCCCGGGACAGGCAGCCGCTGCCGTCATCTGCCTTCGGGACAATTCCGCTGTGACCCACGATTCGCCCCCCGCTTCGCCTTCCGTCCCCGCGCCTGCCGCGGCTCTGCACTCCGGCCTGGGCAAGTCATGGTGGCCGATCACGCTGCTGGCCGCCGCACTGCTGATGGTGACGATGGGCATCCGCCAGTCGACTGGCCTGTTCATCTCGCCGATCAACACCGACACCGGTCTGGGCATCGTCACCATCAGTTTCGCGCTGGCGATCGGACAGCTTGTCTGGGGAGCGATCCAGCC
>DAONCJ010000149.1:0-7828 GCA_035401985.1 Burkholderiaceae bacterium
GCCGCGTGCGCCAGCGCGCAGGCGAGCAGACCGGTCGCAAAGATCCGGCGATGGCCGAACAGATCGCCGAGTCGCCCGAAGACCAGCGACAGGCTGGACTGCGCGAGCACGAAGGCGATGACGACCCACTGGATCTCATGCGGCGCCAGGCCGAACGCGGCGGTGATGACCGGGAAGGCGGTATTGACCGTCGTGTCGAACGGGCCGACCGAGGCGCCGAGGCACACGACGGCCAGGCCGAGACGCGACTGGATGGCGGCATTCATGCCGCATTATCGACGCCTGCGTTCAGGCGTGTGCGGGCAGCATGTATCCGGTCAGGCGAAAAACGATCTCGCGATCGCGCCCGTTCAGCCCCTTGTACCAGTCGGTGAGCTCGTGCACCGGCAGGCCATTCTTGGCGAACGCCGGAACCGCTTCGCCGACCGACTGATAGATGTTCGCCCAGGTGCACAGGTAGTAGACCGTGCGCAGACCCGTGTCCGCCTCGAGCAGACCCTCGCCGCGCAGCGAGCCCAGGAAGAATCGATCGCACCACATGGTCATCGGCTTGGGCATCAGGCCCCAGCGCGGGATGCTGTGGAAGGCGCCACGCAGCAGAAAGAAACAGTTGGTGTCGACATGCGACCCGTCGTTGTCCTCGGCGACGTTGATGTCGATGATCGACCCGTCGGCGCGCGCCCAGTGGCGCCGGCTCGTCACGAAGTCGACCTCCTGCTCGCGCGCCACCTGGACGCAGCGTTCGATGTGGTCGGGCGCATACCAGTTGTCGCCGTCCAGAAACGCGATCGCGTCATAGCCTTCGCCGACCGCGAGCATCGCGCCCAGGGTTCGCGGCGTGTTGCCATAGTCGGCATGCGCCTGGTCGAGCTTCAGGTGACGCACGCCGGCCTCATCCACCCAGGGCTGCGGATGACCGTCGGCCACCACGAAGTGCGTGACCGGATAGGTCTGCTCGCGCACGCTGGTCAGACAGCGGGCAAGCCAGGCTTCGGGTTCCTTGTAATACGGGGTGACGACAGCGACGCGCATGGTGGCGGATTCCTGGTTGTCCGGCGTGGCAGGGCCGGGAGTTCGAATGGGGCGGATGCTGTGGGGCTGACGCCCCATCAAAGCCCGGTCCAGAATTGGTGATAGGCATCGGCCTCTTCGACGCCGGCCTCGCGCATGAAGTCGGCGATGTCGTCGAGCAGCTCGCGCGACTCCAGACGGGCTTTGCGGTCCCATTTGGCGTGCACCGCGCGAGCCCGGGAATACCAGGGACAGGCCGAAAGCCCCTCGCTGCGATTGTCGTGACGGAAGCGGTTGTGGTTGTGCTCCAGCCAGAGCGCGGCCATCGGCGGGCCTTCGTCCCCGACCAGTTCGCTGAAGGTTGCCGAACCAAGCAGGCTCGCGCCCTCGGCACCGCACATCAGCCACTGCAGCAGATCGGTGGACAGCGGCAGACCCGCACGCTGCTGATACCCGCGATCGATGGCGCGCGAGCCGTTGCGGGTCGACCAGCCGCCGAGGTCGTACAGGTACACGTACTGCGGCACCGGCAGCACCTTGCCGACCGCCAGCATCAGCGCACTGATCACCTGGTCGTGGTACGACAGGTTGAACGGAAGCTGGCCCTGCAGCACCAGGCTCAGCTCGACAAAGTCCCGGCGCAGAGCGCCGTAATAGAGCAGGTTCGGTGCCGCGGTCGAAACGAACGCGCGCAGCCGGTCCATGCCGCGGGCAGCGTCCAGGCCGGCATAGCGCAGGCTGCTCACCCCGCCGGGCGACTCGACCAGGAAGCCGCCGGTGGCGGCCACCACACCGGTGCCATCGGCGATCGATTCGGCAAAGCTCGCCAGCTTGCGCAGCCCGCTTTCGATCAGATAGTCATCATCGGCGATGAACTGGATCCACTTGCCGCTGGACTCGTCGAGCACACGCTGGGCATTGACGCGCGGAGCGGTCGGCTCGGTCGAGACGACCTTGACGGTGTCCGAGCGCAGGCCGTCGAGCAGGCGCCGCTTGGCGTCATCGCCCGAGTTGTCGGCAATCACGACCTCGATGTCCGCCGACGCGAGAGAGGCCACGTGCAGCACTTTGGACAGCGCCGGCACG
Source organism: Burkholderiaceae bacterium (assembly GCA_035401985.1). Lineage (GTDB taxonomy): Bacteria > Pseudomonadota > Gammaproteobacteria > Burkholderiales > Burkholderiaceae_E > Quisquiliibacterium. The sequence goes on from DAONCJ010000149.1 coordinate 2,098, forward strand.
CTGGCACGGTTGGTGGGCATCAGCAGGGAGAGGGTCATGAGGGGTCGACGCGCAGGGCGGGCGTGCGCGGCCTTCAGTTGAAATCGTGGAAATGGTCCCAGCGGCGCGAATCCTCGGCGTTCTTCAGAACGCAGAAGACGTTGGCGACGGGGGTCGGGACCTCGGTGTAATGGGGGAAGTTGGCTCGCACAAAGGAGGCCACCTTGCGGATCGAGGGCATCCACATGTCGTCGAACAGCACGATGCCGCCAATGTTCAGCAGCCGGTCGGTGCAGAAGAAATCGACCAGCACCGAGTCGAATGTGTGCTGCCCGTCGATGAAGACGTAGTCGGCGCGAACGCCCTGCTCGTGCATCCGGGTCAGGCCGGGCACAGACAGCTCGTTGACATGGCGCACGCGCTGCTCGAAGCCCAGATCATTGACGCCGGTGGTCGCGATGCCATGCCAGTGAGAGGCCTGGAACGGGTCGATCGCCAGGTGGTAGCCGTAGTCGTGCTCGTGCATCGAATCGGCGATGAACAGCGTCGAGAAGCCGTAGGCCATGCCGACTTCGATCGACACCTTGGGGCGGATCTTCTGATGAAAGGTCGCGAGCAGTTCGCCCTGCTCGACGCTGATCCGCGTCGACTTGTCGATCTCGTGAAGCGCGCCATCGCGTCCGCGCTGCGGCTCGCCGCGGTACAGGCTGTCGAGCTTTCGGCGGGTGGTCTCAAGCATGGCGAACCTCGGCGTCGCAGCGGCGCAGGAAACCATCGGGCGAGGCGCTGATGGCGATCTTGTGTTCGATCGTCTTGTCGAATTCGAACGTCACGCGCTGTCCCAGGGCATCGCTGCAGGATGTCTCGCGCAACTGGCGCAGGTACTCGAAGACGGCGGTCTTGGGGTTGTTGCCCTTGCCCCAGGGCCGGTTGGTGACGAAGCCCTCGGGAAGGTCCTCGACCCCGGTGTCCCAGACGACGCAGTAGCTGCCCGGTGACACCAGCGGCGCATAGGCCTGCAGTTCGGCCAGCACATGGTCGTGGGTGTGATTGGAATCCAGGAAAACCAGAACCCGCTGATGCCGGGCGGCTGCCTCGCGCACCTTGTGCACGATGTCGGGATCGATCGACGAGCCCTGGTGCATCTCGATCAGCGAGGCCAGCGGATGACCTTCGACCGCCGCGCGGTTGTGCGCCCGGATGTCGATGTCGATGCCGATCACCTTGCGCCGGGACTGGCCCGGCGTCAGGGTCGTTCCGGCGCGCGCCGCATCGCAGTAATCCATCATCGCGAGCATCGAGGCGCTGAGGATCAGCGATCCGCCATGCGCGATGCCGGTCTCGATGACCAGATCGGGCTGGACGCGCCACAGGATCTCCTGGGTTGCGTAGATGTCCTGCGGAACCTGGATGACCGGGCGTCCGAGCCAGCTGAAGTTGTGCGCGTAGTTGTGGCCGATGGCGGCCAGCAGCCACTGCTGGGTCAGCGCCTGAAGCCGGGTGTCGGCCCCGAGCGCCTGCACATTGCGCTGAACCGCCTGTTCGTGTTCGCTCACCATCTGACTATCCTTCCTGCAAGGCCGCTTCGCGCACCGCCGCAACGGGGGCGCTGGCGCGGCAGTGGATGTCCCACCAATGGGTGCGTGGCGCCTGGCGGTTGCCTTCGCGGTCGCGCACCTCATGGCTGTAGCGCTCTTCGATCTGCGCATGCCCGAGCCACTCGCCGGGCAACTGAGGACCGAAGGGTCCGGAGCTGCCGGGGTTGAAGCGGTGTTCGACCGAGTTGTCCACGCATCGTTCCACTTGAGATTGATCGAGAAGCTGGAACGACCGGTAGCCCAGTGCCGCCAGCTTTTCCATGTACCGGTAGCCGAACCGGCAGTCCTCGAGGCTCAGATAGAACGGCAGTTCGGGCAGTTCCTGCAGAGCATCGAGCACCAGCTCGTCGGCACCTTCGACATCGATCTTGAGGTAAAAGGGCACGCCGTAACGGGCGAAAAGATGGGCAATAGGAACGCATTCCACCTCGACCGCACGGGTGCGGCTGTTCTCGCGTCCGGCCCATCCCGGGTCCAGGCTGCTCCAGTGGTCGTTGTCGAGATTCACGAAAAATGGCTGCGTGGTGGCATGCGACCAGATCGCGGCGTTGACGATGATCAGACGCTTGTCGCGGACGGCGCCGGCGAACCGTTCGCGGGCACGGGCGCACAGGGCCGGATTGGCGTCGACGCCGAGCACCCGATAGCCCTTCTTCAGGTAGTAGTCGGTGTCATCGCCGTTGTTCATGCCCAGGTCCATGATCACCGGGCTGGTGGATGCAAAGGTCTTCATGCGTTTCGCTCCTCGGGGATGCCATAGATCACCGCGCCGGTGCCGCACCAGCTGTGCAGGCGAAGCCGGAATCGGTAGCGCGGCAGGTGCTGCATCAGCCATTGCGCGGTTGCAAAGAGGCCGTCGCGGTTGTGATAGATGGTCGCCGCGATGATCGGGCGCTGACGCAGCAGCGTGGCGCGGGCGCCTCTGAATGCCGGGCCTTCATGCCCTTCGAGATGCAGCTTGATGAAGGTCGGGGCGAGCCCCAGGTCGTCGATGCTGTGCACCGCGATTTCCTCCGGGCCGATCGCCGACAGCTGCGACGCATAGCCCAGTCCATGGGCAAAGCGCTGGCGGCCGGCCTGCTCGCCGACGGCGACGGGCAGAACGCCGATCTTCGAGCGCTGCGTCTCGGGCAGTGCCGACAGCACGCGCAGCATCGCCGAGCGGCTGGCCGAGTCGGGTTCGATGGCGGTCGCACTGTCGAAGCGGCCATGCACGCGGGCGATGAAGCGCGTCAGCACCTCTCCCTGATGTGCCCCGACATCGAGGAAATGTTCGTGCGGACCGAGCGCGGCCAGGACAGGTTCGATGAAGAACCGATCGCCTTCGCGCACCGGCGCACCGTCGAAACGCCACTCCTGGCGAAGCGCCCGCCACGCGATGAACTGCAGATGATGGGCACGCGAGACGTCGTCCTGCCAGGCGGACATCACCTGCGCCATGCCGTCAAAATCGGAGGCCGACAGCGCGCCGGCAAACCAGCCGTTGCTCAGCGGATGCACGTCCCGGCAGGCCTCCGCGATGTCGTAGAAGGGCACGACGTCGCGCCAGCCCTGCGCGTGCAGCTGCGCCTCGATGGGCGCATTGGGTGCCGTGGCCACGCAGATCGCCAGCAGGCACCCGAGGCGATCCTGCGGGCTCACGGCATCCGGCGCGCGCACGGGAACGCCACGCCAGTACGGATCGTCCTGCATGTCGTTGGCCTGGGCATCGACCACGAGCGCAACCGGAATGCCGACCCGATCGCACCAGGCGCGCGCCATCCTGCCGAGGTTGCCGGCGCCATACAAGGCGAGTGGACGGTCGACACGGCGCGGCGCCCGCGCGCAGGTCGAGGCGGCGATTCGATCGAGCAGTGCGACCGCCTGGGCCGCGTCGGGCAGCCCCGTGAAGTGCAGGGACTTCAATGGCCGCACCACCGGACCATCGGCCGGCACAACCGATGGCGCGCAGGCCGGCACAACAGGCAACGCCATGGCCTGCGCAGCGCGCGGCATGGCAATACTCATGTCGGTCATGTCGACTCCACGGTCTGGCCCATCAGGTTTCGCGCCCAGGCGTCGAGCTGCGGGTCGCCCGGAAAATGCTGTTGAAAGTGCATCGCAGTGCCTTTCGTCCTCTCGAGATGCAGATGCCGGGCCGGCCCTTGCGGCAGCGTGACGCTGCCCTCGCGGCCGAACACCGCCCCGTCGGGCACGAAGCCCGTGAACCAGCGCGCCGGCGCGGTGCCGAACACCGAACGGAAATCGCGGACCCGCTTCGGACTGTCGAGTGCCGCCTGGTACTGCGTGCGCAGACCATCGCCAAGACAGGCCAGCGTGTCGCGCCCGCGCACGCTGGCCGCGGCACGTTCGCCGAGCGCACGAAGCCATGCACCGTCGCCACTGAGCCGATGCACCGCGTGCGCCAGCTCGTCCGCATCGCGCACGACGAGGCCGTTGACGCCGTGCTCCACGACCTGGCATTCGGCCGCGTTGGGCATCACGACCGGCACAACGCCCATCGCCATGGCCTCGAGCAGCGCGATCTCCGCCGTGCCGTAGTGACTGGGGTTGAGCAGGTACAGCAGCACATCCATCGATCCCAGTTCACCGGCGATGTCGCTGCAATAGCCGGGGAACGTCAGCCGGCCCGGGTGTCCGGCCTGCGCGGCCTGCCGCTCGAGCAGCGCGCGATTGAGAGGGTCGCCGATCATCCGCACATTGAAGTCCGGCTCATCGACGTGACTCAGCAGAGCGACGTAGTCGGGATGCAGCTTGGCCAGGTTCAGGCTGCCCAGATAACCGAAGCGGCAGCGCGGGCCCGAGCCAGCGGCTGTCGTGGCGTGCGCTGGCCGTTGCGGCAGGTTCTCGAGGCCCGCGGCACTGGACACCACCGCCACGCGTTCACGCAGCCTGGCAGGCAGAGCGGCCATGTCGGGCGCCTGCCAGGAGCAGGCCGAGGTCAGAACGAAGCGGTCGGACTGGCCCACCAGCGCGGCAGGAATGCGCGGAAAGTTCAGTCCCGACACATGGCACCAGACCAGCAGTCGCATGGCCGGCCAGTCGGTCTCGCACAGCGCGCGCAAGAGGGCCGGGTGATTCCAGAACTCGATCTGGACAAGATCGGCCCGCGCCACCTCAGCGGCCAGTGCAGCCGGTGTCGGCGCGACGATGACGGACCCGCCGAGCGAACGGATCTCCTCGACGAAGCCGGTCTTCTCGGGTGTCTCGAGACAGACGATCCGATGCTCGCTGTCCGGTTCGGCCAGGCGGCGAGCCCGCACCAGCGAAGCCAGTGCCCTGCCCACCCCACCGCCGAGGTGGGCCGTGAGGTGAACGACGCGTGTCATCCGGCCAGCACCGGTATCACGCGCCGGGCGCTCATGCCCGGGATGCGGGCATCGGGTGCCAGGTCCGCGTACTGCAGGAAGCCCGGCAGCAAGGCCTCGCGATGCTTGTCGATGTTGTCCGGCAGGCAGTGGGTCAGCTGGCCGCAGCTGCCGCACACCGGGTTCTGCCCGCGCCGGCCTTCCAGGTGCTGACGGCGCAGCGCATTCAGCGAATCGCCGTGCCAGATCGACTTCAGGCTCTGCTTGCGGACATCGCCGACCGCCAGCTTGCGACCCCAGTCCAGAAAGCAGGAACTGACCAGACCGTCCGCATTGACCGAGATCGAATAGAAGATGTACGGGCAGGTGTCGGTCGGCGTCACCGGCTGCTGGTAGATGCCCTGGGTGATCTGCACACCGGTGTGCTCCTCGACATCGAACTCGGGCCAGCAGGGCGCGAAGTTCTCGATGAAGATGCGGTCGCAGTGATCGCCGAAGGTGTCCAGGAACTCCTGGCGCTGGGCCGCGGTGATCAGCTCGCCGGGAATCTTGATCACGACTTCGGTGTCGCCCTTGTTCGCATACAGCCACTTCACATGCGAGACGAAGGCGGCGAAGTCGAAGTCGTATCCGGTGAAGGCCAGATACTGCTCGCGGTTCATGCCGTCCACCGAGATGTTGATCTTGTCCAGGCCGGCGTCGAGCACCGGTCCCAGGCGCTCGGGCGTCATCAGCGAGCCGTTGGTCGTGGTGTCGATGTACGGCACCCGGCCACTGTCCTTCGCATAGCGCACCATCTTCGCCAGATTCTTGTTCAGGAAGGGCTCGCCGTCCTTGTACATGCGC
>DAONCJ010000150.1:0-7797 GCA_035401985.1 Burkholderiaceae bacterium
CCGAGGTCTTCACGCTGCGCGAACTGGTCGAGCAGGTCGGTCGCTGGAGCGGCCATCCCCGACCGATCTGGGCTCTGCCGTTCACGCTGGCGCAGGTCCAGGCCGGCGTGCTCGGCGTGCTGCCCGGCCCGCTGATGTCGACCGATAATTTCGACTCGATGCGGATCGACAATGTGGCCAGCGGCCCCCTCAGCCCCGAACTCGGCCTGCAGGGTCTGACCCCGCTGGCGGCCGTCGCTCCGGCGTGGCTGTCCAGGCACGGGTCGCGCCTGGCCGACAAGCAGGCACGCGCCCATCGCTGAGCCGATAGGGCTGCCGCCATGCCGACCAGCATCACCCTGTACATCGCCAACCGCAACTACTCCTCGTGGTCGCTGCGGCCCTGGCTGCTGATGCGTGCGCTGGACATGCCGTTCAAGGAACGTCAGGTGCGCTTCTCGCCCACGTTCCATGACGAGATCTCCCGCGTCTCGCCGGCCGGCCGCGTCCCGGTGCTGGTCACAGGCGAGCTGGTGATCTGGGATTCGCTCGCCATCGTCGAGTACCTTGCCGAGCGCTTTCCGCAGCATGGCGTCTGGCCGACGCAGCCGGCCGACCGGGCCCGCGCCCGATCGGTGTGCGCCGAGATGCATTCCGGATTTTCGGCCCTTCGGCAGGCCATGCCGATGAACATCGAGGCCCGTCTGCCCGGTCTTGGCTGGTCAGTTCGGGTGCAGGACGACATCGACCGCATCGTCGCGATCTGGACCGGCCTGCGCGCGGCCCATTCGGCACGTGGCCCGTTCCTGTTCGGTGCCTTCGGTGCCGTCGACGCCTTCTTCGCCCCGGTGGTGTCCCGCATGGAAACCCATCAGGTCGCCACGCCGCCCGTCTGCGACGAATACCGCCGTGCCGTGCTGGCGCTGCCCGCCATGCAGGAATGGACCGCAGCCGCGCTGGCCGAGCACAGCTTCGTGAGCGAAGACGAGCCCTATCGCCGCTCGCGCGACTGAGCGGGTGCCCGCTGCACCCCGGCATACTCAACCCCTGCCCCAGCGTCATACAGCCCCGGCCATGGAAATCTATTGTGTCGGTGGCGCCGTGCGGGACCAGTTGCTGGGTCTGCCGGTGGTAGACCATGACTGGGTGGTCGTGGGCGCGACGCCCGAAAGCCTGATCGCCCAGGGCTACCGGCCGGTCGGCAAGGACTTCCCGGTCTTTCTGCATCCCCGCACCCACGAGGAATACGCGCTGGCGCGCACCGAGCGCAAGGTCGGCGCCGGCTACAAGGGCTTCGTGTTCCACTACGCCCCCGACGTGACGCTCGAGGACGATCTGCGCCGTCGCGACCTCACGATCAATGCCATTGCGCGCGCCGCCGATGGCACGCTGATCGATCCTCTGAACGGGGTGGCCGATCTGCGCGCCCGGATCTTCCGGCACACTGGCGAGGCCTTCACCGAAGATCCGGTGCGAATCCTTCGGCTGGCCCGCTTTGCCGCCCGCTTCCCCGATTTTTCGGTCGCCCCCGAAACCTCAGTGCTGATGCGCCACATGGTGGACAACGGCGAGGTCGATCATCTGGTGGCCGAGCGGGTGTGGCAGGAACTGGCCCGCGGGCTGATGGAAAGCAAGCCTTCGCGCATGTTCGAGACGCTGCGCTCCTGCGGCGCGCTGGCGCGACTGATGCCCGAGCTGGACCGGCTGTGGGGCGTGCCGCAGCGGGCCGACTACCACCCCGAGGTGGACACCGGCGTGCATGTGATGATGGTCGTCGACGAGGCCGCCCGCGCGGGTGGCTCGCTGGCGGTGCGCTTTGCCGCCCTGACCCATGACCTGGGCAAGGGCAACACCCCGGCCGACATCCTGCCGCGCCACATCGGACACGAGAACCGGTCAGTCCATCTGGTCGAGGCGCTTTGCGCACGGCTGCGGGCACCCACCGAGGTGCGCGACCTGGCCCGGATCGTGGCGCGCGAGCACGGCCTTATTCCGCGCGCCCACGAGCTTCGCCCCAAGACCCTGCTGTCACTGCTCGAGCGGATGGATGCCTTTCGACGGCCGACCCGCCTGGACGAAGTGCTGGCTGCCTGCGAGGCCGATGCCCGCGGGCGGCTGGGCTTCGAGCATCGCGACTATCCGCAGTCGGAACGGATGCGCACGGCTTTCCGGGCGGCGCTTGCGGTGGATGCCGGTGCGGTGGCGTCGGCGGCCGTGGCGCGCGGCCTGGGCGGCGAAGCGATCGGCCAGCAGGTGCATGAAGCGCGCCGGCAGGCGATCGCCCGCGCACTAAACGAATCGGACCCGCCGCTCAGTCCTTGATCACCCGCACGGTGAAGCTGAGGGTCGATGCCCTGAAGAGAAAGCACCAGTGCTTTTCATAGGCCAGCGGGCTCAGCGTGAAGATCAGCCGACCGATCTGGCCCATCAGACCGCCGAACGACAGCCGCCGCGCGATCACCTCGAAGGCACGCCCGGCCGAGGTGTAGTGCGCCACGCCCGGCCGCTCGAAATGGTCCATCGAGAAGTACGACAGATGATGCAGATGGGTCGGATCCCGCCACGACGACAGGCTGGTGAAGTGCGGGGTGCGGATCACGATCCGCGCGCCGCTGCGGCAGATCCGATGCATCTCGCGCATCAGCGCGGGGATGTCGGGCATGTGCTCGATCACGTTGTCCAGCATCACTTCGGACACCGCGCTGTCGGCGAAGGGAAGCGATGCACCCAGGTCGGCCAGCACATCGACAGCCGGCGTGCGGTAGCGGTCGACTCCGACGAAGCCCGGCAGCCGCTTGCCGCCGCACCCCAGGTTCAGGCGCAGAGGTGCGGACGAGGCATCGGCTGCGGGGGTGCCGGCGGCGGCGATCGGGGACACGGTATCGGGCAAGGGACAGGCTCCAGACGGGGCGTCGGATTTCAGAGCAGACGGGCGATGCCGGCCGCGAGCATCGAGAGCAGGATGGTCGAAGCGATCGGCAGCGACCAGTTCCGGCCAAACGCGCGGAAATTCAGGTCGCCGGGAAGGCGGCCCATGCCCAGCTTGCGCAGCCATGGTGTCAGACCCGAGAACACCACCAGCGCGAGCACGGTGACCAGCAGCCAGCGGATCATGCGCCGCCTCGCGGGCCGGCTTCGAGCAGCGAGGCCATGCGGTCGCCGCGCGAGAAGCCCAGCGCATCGCCGTCCACTCCGCGGCCGAAAGCGATGGCCTTGAAAAGCTCGCCCATTTCGGCCTCGGACAGCAGCACCTGCACCGACTGGGCCTGACGGGCCCAGGCGATCTGGCGGGCCGTCTCGTCGGCAGGCATGTCGCCCTGCCCCGCGCAGGCGCGCCCGGGCGGCTGCAGGCGATCGAGCAGCCCGAGGCTGGTCAGCAGGCGGGCCTGGCTGACGAAGCCGAGCGGCTGCAGACCGCAGGCCTGTGCGCACCGCGCCACGGCGCTGAAATCGACGTGGGCGGTGATGTCCTGCAGCCCCGGCCAGAGGAAGGGATCGCCGTGCGCGTGATGGCGGTAGTGGCACATCAGCGTGCCCATTGAGCGCAGCGGATGGAAGTACTCGCGCCGCGGAAAGCCGTAGTCGATCAGCAGCAAGGCGCCACGGACCAGCCGCTGCGCCGCCTGAGTCACCCAGTGTTCGGCCTGTTCGCCGATCTCGCCAAGGTAAGGGCTGCCGTCGCCGACCTCGCCGGCGAAACCGTCCGCGAGCCGGGCGGTCACGCGCTCGGTGAATTCGGCCGATGCGTCGCGCAGTGCCCACTCGAAGGAGGGGCCTGCGGGGGGCGGTACGGCCGCGACCGTGGCCGCGACCGTGGCCGCGGTCGTTGTTGCGGTCGGGGCCTCGGTTGGGGTTGGAGTTGGGGTGCCGGTCGCGACCAGCGACACGCCGCGCTCCATCACTTTCGCCGGCTGCCCATCCTCCGCCGGCAGCCATGCAAAGGCGCGCACGGGCATCGCGTCGAGCAGCTCGTTGGCCAGCACCACGCCGTCGATCGCATCGGGCCATTGGTCCAGCCAGCGCACACGCGCCAGGGCCTGCGGCAGTTCACGCGCGATCCGCTCGCGCTGTCGCTGCGCCAGCTCGCCCGAAAGCTCGACGATGAGGTACTCGGTGTCGCCGATCCCCAGCCGCTCGAGTTCGCCAAGCACCTGGACGGCCAGCGCCCCGGTGCCGGCGCCGAATTCGACCACTCGATGCTCACAGGTCTCGAACCACTGGGCACACTGCACCGCGAGGCAGGCGCCAAACAGGCTGCAGATTTCCGGCGCGGTCACGAAGTCGCCGGCCGCGCCGAACTTGCGGCTGCCGCCGGCGTAGTAGCCGAGCTGCGGCTCGTACAGGGCCATCGCCATGTATTCGTCGAACCCGATCCAGCCGCCGCGCGAACGGATGCGCTCGCCGATGCGCAAGGACAAGGCCTGGCTGGCGGCAAGGGCATCGGGCGCCGGCAAAGGGAGAGCGGCCTGTGAACGCATGGCTGGCATTCTACGAGCAGTGCGGACACCCGGATTCCCGTTAAACTGGCGCCCCCCGGCCCCAGCCCCTTCAAGGCGAGCGGCCGACCATCGTCTGCCCCGCCAATCCGCGGCCGAAAGCACCGTGCCCGATCCGATCGTCGACTCTCGTTCCTCCCTGGCCGCCGAGCCCGGCAGCGTGACGCCGCGCCGCGTGCTGGTCACCGGGGGCGCGCAACGGCTGGGCCGCGAGATCGCGCTGGCGATGGCGCGGGCGGGCTGGGATGTCGCGGTCCATTACGGCCGATCGCAGCGCGAGGCACTGGCCACGGTGGCGGACATCCAGGCCATCGGCAGGCAGGCGGTGGCCGTGCAGGCCGACCTGGCCGACGAGGCGTCGGTGTCGGCGCTGTTCGATGCGGCCCGCACGGGGCTCGGCGATCTCGACTGCGTGGTCAACAACGCCTCGCGCTTCGAGCCCGACCGGCCGGAGACCTTCGCCTACGATCAGCTGCAGGCGCACATGGCGCCCAATCTGGCTGCCCCGCTGCTGCTGGCGCGCCGCCTTTATGCGCTGCACGCCGGCCGGACCGGCTCGCCGCATCGCGGCGTGGTCGTCAACGTGCTCGATCAGAAGCTCGAGAACCTGAATCCGGACTTCCTGTCGTACACCCTGAGCAAGGCGGCACTGCACAGTGCCACCCGGATGCTGGCGATGGCCTTCGCGCCGGTGCTGCGGGTGGTGGCGGTGTCCCCGGGCATCACGCTGCGCTCCGGGGACCAGACGGCCGAGGCATTCGAACAGGCGCATCGGCAGACGCCGCTGGGCCGCTCCTCCACACCCGGGGACATCGCCGATGCGGTGGTGTTCCTGGCCAATGCGCCGGCCATCACCGGCGTGAACCTGACAGTGGACGGCGGTCAGCACCTGCTGCCGCTGCCGCGTGACGTGATGTACCTGACCGGGAACCCTCCCCAGTGACTGAGCTGCTCGACCCTCGCCTGGCGGACTGCCGGCGCATCTTCCTGCACGAGTTCTCGCTCGAACTGTCGATCGGCTTTCACGACTTCGAGCGTGAAGCCCCGCAGCGGGTGATCATCGACGTCGACCTGTTCGTGCCGATGGCGCACTCGACCGCGATCAATGACGAAGTGTCCGAAGTGCTCGACTACGACTTCATCCGGCGCGGCGTGATCGGCTGGGCGCGCTCGCGTCATTTCAACCTGCAGGAGACGCTGGTCGATGGCATCGTCGCGCTGTGCTTCGAGCAGCCCTCGGTGCGTGCGGTGAGGGTGCGCACCCAGAAGCCCGAGGTCTACCCCGATTGTCGGGCGGTCGGCATCGAAGTGATGCAGTTCCGGCCTGGCGTCTGAGCGCCGGCCGAGCGCACGATCAGGATCCGCACCGTGACACCCGAGAAACAGGCTTACGAGCGCAACAAGCTGCACAAGCGTCTGCTGCGGCTCACCGGAGAAGCCATCGCCGACTTCGACATGATCGGGCCCGGAGACCGGGTGATGGTCTGCCTGTCGGGCGGCAAGGACAGCTATGCGCTGCTGGACCTGCTGCTGACGCTGCGCGAACGGGCGCCGATCGACTTCGACATCGTCGCGGTCAATCTCGACCAGAAGCAGCCAGGCTTCCCTGACCATGTGCTGCCCGACTACCTGCGCTCGATCGAGGTGCCGTTTCACATCGAGAACCAGGACACCTACAGCATCGTCCGGCGGGTGATCCCCGAAGGCAAGACGATGTGCTCGCTGTGCGCCCGGCTGCGCCGCGGCATCCTGTACCGGGTGGCCGACGAACTGGGCGCCACCCGCATCGCCCTGGGCCACCATCGCGACGACATCCTCGAGACCTTCTTTCTCAACATGTTCTTCGGCGGTCAGCTCAAGACGATGCCGCCCCGCCTCGTGTCGGACGACGGCCGCCATGTGGTGATCCGGCCGCTGGCCTACGTGAAGGAAGCCGACCTGATCGACTACGCCGACTGGCGCGCCTTTCCGATCATTCCGTGCAACCTGTGCGGCTCGCAGGAGAACCTCAAGCGCCGCGAGATCAAGCAGCTGATGCGCGACTGGGAGAAGCGCCATCCGGGACGCGTCGAGAACATCTTCTCGTCGCTGTCGCGGGTCACGCCTTCGCACCTGATGGACCGCAAGCGGTACGACTTCGCCGCAGCGCTGCCGACCGGCGAGCCGGCCCCGGACGGCGACATCGCCTTCGATGTCGATCCGCTGTTCGAAGCCGTTCCGGCCGTCGCGTCGGACAGGCCGCCGGCTGAAGCGACCATCGAGCTGATCCGACGCCGGGTCGGCTCGGACTGAGGCCACCTCGGATTGAGGCGACCTCGGATTGAGGCGACCTCGGACTGAGGTGGACAGGGCCTGAGACGGGCTGGGCCTGAGGCCGGCTCGGACCAAGGCCGGCTCGGAGACCCCCCGGAGGTCAGCCCGTGCTGCGGATCAGACTGGCCTTCAGCGCATCGCGCAGACTGGCCAAGGTTTCGTCCAGATGCGCCCGTGCTTCGCGCGACAGCTGCCGGCCACGCAGAGCGGCACTCACCTGATCGGCGAGGACCAGCGCGTCGGCGCGCGCCAGCGAACGTGCATCGGCCGGCACGCTGGTCGCCGGTCGAACCAGCAGTCCGATCAGCTTGCGCACGTGCTCGCGCTGCAGCATGCGGCGCGCCGCGCCGATGTCGGCGCGGCTGCCCAGCTCCTGCCAGATCGCGCCATGCAGCGTGTCGAAGAGCTCGGGAAGCCGCAGCCGGTCGCCGCTCTGGGCGAGCGTCGATTCGCTCTCCTGGATCCGCGCGAGCACGGTGTCTCCCATCAGCCGGTCCAGCACACGGCGCTGCAGCGACAGCACCGCCTGCGGCAGGCCGGGCAGCGAAGGCGGCGCATAGCCGCGGTCCAGCGCATCCTGCGACAGCCGCGACACCAGCATCGGGTCGACGACCATCGCCTGGGCCGAAAAGACTTCTCGTGCGAGCAGCGTGAGCGCCTCACGCTGGCGCGCCGCCGGCACCGGCACGAACGAGGCGCGCGCGTCCCCGGCCAGGTCGCGGTAGTAGTTGACCCCGCCGACGTGCTTGGCGGCGAGTTCGGCCGCCAGGTCGAACTGGCGAAGACCGCTCTCGAAGTTCTGGCGCAGGCGCCCGAAGCTCGTGCCCGTGGCCAGCGGCCGGCGCTGCAGACGGAACCACAGCTCGCGCGACAGCTTCAGACGCCGGCTGGCAAAGGCCAGCGGATCATCGCCGAGGTCGCGCTGGTTCACCTGCGGGTCGTATCCGGCCGAGGTTTCTTCATCGGTGCCGTAGGCCAGCGCCGGCTCGGAGGCCCGCGCCGCGATCCG
>DAONCJ010000151.1:0-7772 GCA_035401985.1 Burkholderiaceae bacterium
GCGAAGCGGGCAAGCCAGGGGCCAAGGGCAGCGACCCCTCGGCCGGCAAAGGCAGCGGACCCTCGGCCGGAAAGAACGCCGACCCGTCGGGCGACAAGGGAGCCGGCAGCGGTGCCGACAAGGGCGCCGGCAAGGCCGACGAAAAACTCGCCCGCAAACACTCGAGCGAAAGCGTCGGCACGGGTGTCGTCATCGTCGACACCGGTGTGATTCTGACCAACCTGCATGTCGTCGCAGGCGCCACCAGGATCACGGTGGTGTTCGCCGATGGACACGAGTCCGAGGCCACGGTGGTTGGCGTGCGGCCCGAGCACGACCTCGCGGTGCTTCAGGCGCGCTCCATCCCCGACGACCTGGTTGCGGCGGCGATGCGCTCGAGCAACGATCTGGCGGTCGGCGACATGGTGGTCGCGGTCGGCTTTCCGTTCGGAATCGGGCCCTCGACGTCCTCGGGCGTGGTGTCGGGGCTGCGGCGCGAATACCAGTCGCCCGAGGGCAAGCAGACCATCGGCAATCTCATCCAGTTCGATGCGGCAGCCAATCCCGGCAACTCGGGCGGTCCTCTGGTGACCGCCGAGGGCGAGGTGGTCGGCATCGTGACCGGCATCCTCAGCCCGGGCACCCAGCGTGTTTTCATCGGCATCGGCTTTGCCGTGCCGATCGAGAGCGCCGCCTCGGCCGCTGGCGTTCCACCCTTCTGACAACCCCAGACAGCGCACCACCGGAGCACTTCAGGCATGGACGATCGGTCGAATTCCGCGAGCATCAGCGCGCCGCAACTTGAGCGGATTCTGTACGAAGTGAAAAAGGTCGTGGTCGGCCAGGACCACTTCCTCGAACGCATGATGGTGGCGATCCTTGCACAGGGCCATCTGCTGGTCGAGGGCGTGCCAGGGCTGGCCAAGACACTCACCGTGAAGACGCTGGCCAGCGTCGTGCAGGGCGGGTTCAAGCGCATCCAGTTCACGCCCGATCTGGTGCCGGCCGATCTCGTCGGAACCCGCATCTACAACCAGCGGACCGGTGAGTTCACGACCTCGCTGGGACCTGTCTTCACGAACCTGCTGCTGGCCGATGAGATCAATCGCGCGCCAGCCAAGGTCCAGAGCGCGCTGCTTGAAGTGATGCAGGAGCATCAGGTCACGATCGCCGGTGAAACCTACCGCGTCGAGGAACCCTTCCTGGTCATGGCGACACAGAATCCGATCGAGACCGAGGGCACCTATCCGCTGCCCGAGGCGCAGGTCGACCGCTTCATGATGAAGGTGCTGGTCGGCTACCCGCGCGAGGAGGAAGAGTTCGTGATCGTCGAGCGCGTGACCGGCACCCCGCAGTCGGTCTCGCCGGTGGCGACCACCGCCCAGTTGCGCGAACTGCAGCGGCTGAGCCGCGCCGGATTCGTCGATCCGGTGCTGATGCAGTATGCCGTCAAGCTGGTCGCGGCGACCCGTGATCCGTCGCGCTGCGGACTGGCCGACATCGCGCGCTACATCACCTTCGGCGCAAGCCCGCGGGCCTCGATCAATCTGGTTGAAGCGGCCCGGGCGCTGGCCTTCCTGCGCGGCCGCGGCTATGTATTCCCGCAGGACATGATCGACATCGCGCCCGATGTGCTGCGTCACCGGCTGGTGCTGTCGTACGAGGCCCTGTCCGATGGCGTCACGGCCGATGAACTGATCGCCCGGATCCTCAAGCAGGTCTCGCCACCCGAAAAGCCGCTCGAAGCCCATGTCCGGGTCGCTGCCCAGCCCTGAGCGGGCGCTGCGGCGCCTGGAATGGACGTCGCTGCGTCGCCTCGATGGCCTGCTGCAGGGGAACTACCGCACGCTGTTCCGCGGCGCCGGGCTCGATCTGGCCGACCTGCGCGAGTACCAGTACCAGGACGACATCCGGCGCATCGACTGGAACGCCACCGCGCGTCTGCAGACGCCCCATGTGCGCGACTATCTCGAGGACCGTGAGCTCAGCGCCTGGTTCGTCCTCGATCTCAGTCCGTCGGTGGACTTCGGTTCGGGCGCGCTGAGCAAGCGTGACATCTCGGTCGACTTCACCGGGCTGCTCGCGCGCATCCTGATGCGCCACGGCAACCGGGTCGGCGCCCTTTGCAGCGATGGCGCCACGCGCCAGGTGCTGCCGGCACGCAATGGCCGCCAGCACCTGCTGCAGCTGATGTCGCAGATGATGCGTCCATCGCCCGCGCCCGCGCAGGGCGTGACCGACCTGGGTGCGCTTCTGAGCGCGGCCAGCAGCATCGTGCGGCGCCGCTCGCTGGTGCTGGTGGTGTCGGATTTCATCAGTGCGCCGGGCTGGGAGTCTGCGCTGTCGCGTCTGGCGATGCGGCACGAGGTCATCGCCATCCGCCTGGTCGACCCGCTGGAGCAGGAGCTGCCCGACATCGGTCTGGTGCCCATGCGCGATGCCGAGACAGGAGACTGGCTGATGGTCGACACGCACGACCCCGCACTGCGCGAACGCTATCGACAGCTCGCGATCGACGGCGACGATCATCTGCTCGATGCGCTCGGCCGTGCCGGGGTCGACGCGATGGAGCTGCGCTGCGACGACGATGTCGTTCAGGTCCTGCTCGGTTTCATGCAGATGCGCAAGCAGCGCAGCCGTCTGGCCGGGGGCGCGGCGTCGGCGGCGCAGGCCACCCGGACCGCAGGAGGGGCCCGTGAGTTTCCTGTGGCCTGAGGCGCTCTGGCTGCTGCTGGTCGCACCGCTGCTGGTGCTGGCCTATCGCGGGCTGCTGCGGCGCCGCCAGGCCCGGGCGATCCGATTCGGCAGTCTGGGTCTTGTGCGCCAGGCGATGGGGCAGGGCCGTTCGTGGCGGCGTCACGTGCCGCCGCTGTTGTTTCTGGCGGGCGTGCTGCTGGCCATCGTGTCGCTGTCACGGCCCTCGGCCGTGCTGTCGCTGCCCTCGCTGGACAAGACGGTGATTCTTGCGATCGACGTCTCGGGCAGCATGCGCGCGAAGGATGTGCCGCCAGACCGGATCACCGCCGCGCAGACCGCCGCACGCCAGTTCATCGATCAGCTGCCGCCCACCACGAAGGTCGGCATCGTGACCTTTGCCGCCAGTGCCGCGGTCGTGCAGCCGCCCACCGTGGAGCGCGACGACATCGCGGCGGCCATCGAACGCTTCAAGCTGCAGCGTGGCACCGCGACGGGCAGCGCCATTCTGGTGTCGCTGCAGCTGCTCTTCCCCGACCTGGAGTTCGATCTGCAGTCGAACAATCCTCGCAAGCTTCCTTCGGGGGGATCCGGCGCAGGCAAGTCCGGGGGCGAGAACCGGGGCGATGGCCGTGCCCCGGGGAAAGCCGACGCGGCCAAGGAGGGCAAGGCCTCTGCCAAGGCGCCCGACAAGCCGGCGCAGCCCGGTTCCTTCACGTCCGCGGCGATCATCCTGGTGACCGACGGTCAGCGCAACATCGGACCCGACGCCGTCGAATCGGCCAAGATGGCCGCCGAGCGCGGTGTACGGGTGTTCACGGTCGGCATCGGAACGCCAGCGGGCGAGGTTCTCAGCACCCAAGGCTGGTCGATGAGGGTCAAGCTCGACGAAGACACGCTGAACAAGATCGCCGACATCACGCTGGCCAAGTACTTCCCGGCGGCCACGCCCGCCGAACTGAAATCCGCCTACGATTCGCTGAACTCGCGCATCGTTCTGGAGAAGCGTGAACTCGAAGTGACCTCGCTGTTCACCGCGGCTGCGGCGCTGCTGCTGCTGCTGGCCGGCGGCCTTTCGATGTTCTGGTTCGGTCGGCTGGTGTAGCGGCCCTGCCCGAGAGCGCGCCGGGGCGCCGGGGGCCCCGCTTTGACCGCCCGCCGTTTCTTTGCGAACATTCCGACCCCGCAGGCCGGCCTGCTGCGGGCGGGTCCGTGTTCGCAGTAGTTCCTGCTGGCCGCGGGCCTCACTTCGCAAAACGATCCGGAGACACTTCCATGAAAAAATTCGCGCCGTCGCGATCGCTGAGCAGGATTGCCACTGCCGTCGCGCTGACATTCGCTGTGCTGACCCCCGCACAGCAGACCGTGGCCCAGACCGCGCAGAAGGCAGCGCCCGCCGCCGCCAAGATCTCTGATGGCGTGGTCAAGATCGGGCTCCTGCTCGACATGAACAGCCTGTATGCCGATCTGACCGGTACCGGCAGTGTCGAGGCCGCCCGGATGGCGGTGGCCGACTTCGGCGGCAAGGTGCTGGGCATGCCGATCGAGATCGTCTTTGCCGACCACCAGAACAAGGCCGACATCGCCGCTGCCAAGGCGCGCGAATGGTTCGATGCGCAGCAGGTCGACATGCTGGCCGACGTTGCGGCGTCCGCCACGGCACTGGCGGCGGTCGAAGTCGCCAAGCAGCGCAACAAGATCGTGATGATGAGCGGACCGGGTGCGAGCCGTCTGACCAACGAAAGCTGCACGCCGGTCAGCGTGCACTACTCGTGGGACACCTATGCGCTGGCGGCGGTGACCGGCCGCGGCGTGGTGAAGGGCGGCGGCGACAGCTGGTACTTCCTGACCGCCGACTACGCCTTCGGCCAGGCGCTCGAGGCCGACACGGCCGAAGTGGTGAAAAGCGAAGGCGGCAAGGTGCTGGGTTCGGTGCGGCATCCGCTGAACACGCAGGACTTCTCGTCGTTCCTGCTGCAGGCCCAGGCCAGCAAGGCCAAGGTGGTGGGCCTGGCCAACGCCGGTGGCGACACGATCAATTCGATCAAGGCGGCCAACGAGTTCGGCCTGACCAAGACCCAGAAGCTGGCGGGTCTGCTGGTGTTCATCAACGACGTGCACTCGCTCGGCCTGAACACCACCAAGGGCATGCTGCTGACCGAATCGTTCTACTGGGACATGAACGACGAAACCCGCAAGTGGTCGCGCCGATTCTTCGAAAAGATGAAGAAGATGCCGAACATGATCCAGGCCGGCACCTATTCGTCGATTCTTCACTACCTCAATGGCGTGAAGGCCACCGGCACCGACGACACCGCCAAGGTGATGGCCTGGATGCGGGCCAATCCGATCAATGACGTGTTCGTGAAGAACGGCCGCATCCGCGAGGACGGCCGCATGATGCGCGAGATGTACCTGTTCGAGGTCAAGCAGCCCTCGGAGTCGAAGTACCCGTGGGACTACTACAAGCTGAAGGCGACGGTTCCGGCCGAGCAGGCATTCCGGTCGCTGGCCAAGAGCACCTGTCCGCTGGTGAAGAAGTAAGTCACAGCGGCAACAACGAAAAAGCGCGCCTCGGGCGCGCTTTTTCGTTGGCAGAGCAGGTGCTGGCGAGCCGGCCCGCGGTGCGCCAGGCGTCTGGTGGCGGTCAGCCTTCCTGCGTGGACGTGCGCAGGTTCGGCACCGAAGCCGCGCGCTTGCCCAGCCACCAGCCGTAGGCATCGGGCACCATCGCGAAGCCCGGGTCCTGCGCCATCTTCTGCGCGGCGTCCATTGCCCAGTTCGGGTTGTAGAGCATCTCGCGCGCCAGGGCGATCAGATCGGCGTCGCCCGACTGAAGAATGGCTTCGGCCTGATCGTGATGAACGATGAGCCCGACGGCCATGCTGCCCACGCCGCCCTGCTGACGAATGGCGCGCGCAAACGGCACCTGATAGCCGAGCCCCAGCGGCGCGCTGCTGACCGGACGAGCCAGAATGCCGCCGGCGCTGCAGTCGATGATGTCGACGCCGCAGCCCTTCAGTTCACGCGCCAGGGCGACACTCTCGTCCGGCCCCCAGCCGGCGTCGTCATCGACCGACAGGCGCATGAACAGCGGCTTGTGCGCGGGCCAGGCGGCCCGCACGCTGCGTGCCACCTCGAGCGCGAAGCGCATGCGGTTGGCCAGGCTGCCGCCGTACTGGTCGGTGCGCTGATTGGCCTGCGGCGACAGGAACTGATGGATCAGGAAGCCGTGTGCTCCGTGGATCTCGACCACATCGAACCCGGCCTGATCGGCGCGCGCGGCAGCGAGGCCCCAGTCGCGGACCACCCCGGCGATTTCGTCGACGGACAGCGCTCGCGGCACCGGGCTGCGCTCATCGGCGGCAGCCGCGCTGGGCGCGACCAGCTCCCACTGGTCCCAGTCGTCGAGCCCGGGATTTTCGAGCAGCGGCTTGCTGCCTTCCCAGGGGCGGCCGGTTCGCGCCTTGCGGCCGGAATGACCGAGCTGGATGCCGCAGGCCGAACCGCACTGGCGGACCAGATCGACGATGCGGCGCAGCGGCGCGATGAAAGCGTCGTCCCACAGACCGAGATCGCCCACGGTACCGCAGCCGCGGCGTTCGATCTTGGTCGACTCGAGAATCACCAGGCCGGCGCCGCCTGCGGCATAGCGGCCGGCGTTCATCAGGTGCCAGTCGGTCGGAAAGCCGTTGACCGCCGCGTACTGGTGCATCGGCGCGACGACGATCCGGTTCTTGAGGGTGAGTTCACGCAACTTCAGAGGGGTGAACAGCAGCGGTCGGGACATGGGTCGATGCTCGCGGTGAGAGGTGCGGGTGGACAATCGACGATTGTAAGCGCGGCGCCGACGGCGGCTTCGCCGGCCCGGCTCGCGGCGGACTGCGCGGGCAGGCGGCAGATCCGCTTTCATCGAATCGAACCACCGGCGCGCGAATCGAATCATTGGACCGGCCGGGGCCCATTGAATTAGGGTACGGTCTTTGCCGATCCCACGAGAGATTGCGTGCACCAAGACGACATCGACAGGCTCCATGCGGGCGACGCGTACTTCGCCACGACGCTGGCCAAGGGGCTTCTGCTGTTGCGTGCATTCGCCCCGTCGGGCGGCTGGCTGGGCAACAAGACCCTGGTCGAGCGGACCGGGCTGACCAAGCCCACCGTCACCCGGCTGGCCAAGACGCTGACCCAGCTGGGCTATCTGCGTCACAGCCCCGAGCGCGGCAAGTACTGCCTCGATGTCGCCGTGCTCGAACTGGTCAATCCCTTTCTGTCGCAGCTGGCCGTGCGCCGCGTGGCGCGTCCGCTGATGCAGGGTCTGGCCGATGAGGTCCATGGCGCCGTCTCGCTCGGCGCGGCGAGCGGCATCGACATGATCTTCATCGAGAGCTGCATCGACATGCGCGGCGAAAACGCGCGTCCCGATGTCGGCACCACGCGACCGATGGCGAGCACCGCGATGGGCCGCGCCTTCCTGGCAGCGGTCGGCGATGCGCGACGCCTGCGCCTTTACGAGCAGTTGCGGCACGTCGCCCCGGACCAATGGCCGGCGCTCAGCCGCACGCTCGAAGCCGAGCGCGCCCGTTACCTTCGCGATGGATTCACCGTCAGCCTGGGCGACAACGATCGCACGCTGCATGCCGTCGGCGTGGCGATCGAAGTGCCCGGCCAGGAATTGCCGATGGCGTTCAACTGCGTGATCGCGCCCTCGCGGCTGGCCGCCGGCGAACTGACGGGGGAGATCGGTCCGCGACTGGCGGCGCTGGCGCGGGCCGTCACGGCCGGCCTGGTCGCCGACTGAGACCCGGCCGCGTCTCTCACAGCGCCTGCCGCCACCCCACCGTCTTTCCGCAAGCACCCACCCTCAGGAACCCCATGTACGAACTCATCGAACGAGCCCAGGCCATCGCCATCCAGCTGAAGGCGCGCGGCCACACCCTGTCGATCTCCGAGTCCTCCACCGGGGGGCTGCTCAGCGCCTGCCTGCTGGCCGTGCCGGGAGCCTCCGCGTACTACCTGGGCGGCGCGGTCGTCTATACCCGCAAGGCGCGCGCGCTGCTCAGCGGCATACCGGACACCGAGATGAAGGGCATCCGTTC
>DAONCJ010000152.1:0-7755 GCA_035401985.1 Burkholderiaceae bacterium
GTCGAGGCAGCGCTGGCGCACGGCGGGATCGAAGACGAGACGGTCTTCGAGTGTGAAGCGAGCCAAGCCTGAAGGCGCCGGCCGGTGCGGCTCGGCGGCCCCGTGTTCGAGCGCATCGATGATGCGGGCCCGCTGCTCGCCCCGCTCGGCAGTCTGGCGCCGGCGGTCGTCGGTCTTGTAGGACGCCCGGCCGATCAGCGTGCGCGCGACCAGCCCCGGATAGCCCTCGAGCGCCACGCGGGCCGGGTCACCGGCCACGCCGACCGCCGGCAGATGAAGACCCGCCCGCAGCAGCCGCGGCGCCCCGGCGTGCATCATCTGCGCCACCGGCGGGTTGACCCATTTCATCGAGGGGCTCGAACCTGCCGGGCCATCGGAGCGCCGGTGGGCGAACTTTCCGCCGACCGGGCGCGGCGCGCAGAACGCCCGCAGGCGATCCACCATCGGGGCCCGTTCCAGCGCCTCGAAGCGCCCGATGATGGCCGGCCATCCGGATTCGGCCGACGGGTCCGCGCATGTCGGGGAGCACCATTCCCAGTCTGCCATCAGCTCGCGAGGCAGTCCGAAGGGCAGATCGAAGGCCCCGACCCAGGGGCCCGGCATGCACAGCCAGCGCTCGAAGGCCTCGAAGCTGTCCAGACGCTGCAGAGAGTGCACACAAACCGGTTCACCGGGTGCAGCGGCCGTCGCGCCGGCGACCACGATCCCCTTGGCCGGGCGCGGCGCGCTCGTGAAGTCGACGCCATAGAGCGTGGTTGTCCCCGGCGGCAGTGGATCGGGCAGCCCAGGCGGCATCTCAACCGTCCTGGGGCGGCGGGCCGTCGATGAGTGCCAGCAGCGTGGCGAGCTGGTCCGCGTCATCGATGGCCTTGTCAGGGCGCGGGCGCAGCATCCGTGGAAAGCGCACCGCCACTCCGGACTTGTGGCGCGGCGAGCGCGCGATGCCCTCGAAGCCCAGCTCGAAGACCAGGGTCGGCGTCACGCTGCGCACCGGCCCGAACTTCTCGACCGTGGTGCGGCGGATGACCGCATCGACCGCGCGAATCTCGGCATCGCTGAGTCCCGAGTAGGCCTTGGCAAACGGCACCAGCCGCCGCTCGGTGCCCGGCGGCCCGTCCCACAGGGCGAAGGTGTAGTCGGTGTACAGGCTGGCCCGACGGCCATGCCCGGCCTGCGCATACACCAGCACGGCGTCGACCGACCAGGGATCGATCTTCCACTTCCACCAGTCGCCCAGCGGATGGCTGCGGGTTCGCCCCACCCCGTACGCGGAAAGGGCCCGCTTGAGCATCAGCCCTTCGACACCCCGTTCTCGCGACTGGTTGCGCAGCGCCTGCAAAGCCGCCCAGTCGGTCGCTTCGAGGCGCTCGGAAAGGGCCAGCGCGTCGCCGATCCAGCCGGCGGCGACCGCCTGCAGGCGTTCACGCCGTTCCTGCTGGGGCAGCGAACGCAGGTCGCCGCTGCCGTCCTCGAGCAGGTCGTAGGCCACGAATCGGGCCGGCGCCTCGCGCAGACGCCGGGCGCTGAGGGTGCGTCGCCCGATCCGGGTCTGCAGGACGGCGAAGGGCATCGGCCCGGCCGCGCCCGGCAGCCAGCAGAGCACTTCACCATCGAGCACGATCGGCCCGCTCAACTGCGCACCCCCCGCCTGGATCTCGGGGAATCGATCGGTGATCAGTTCCTCGCCCCGGCTCCACAGGCTGACCGTGCCCTGCCGGCAGACGAGCTGGGCGCGGATGCCGTCCCACTTCCACTCGGCCAGCCATTCACCTGGCGCGCCCAGCGAGGCGGGGTCCTGCTGCAGTGGCTGGGCGAGGAAGAACGGATAGGGCTGCGCCGCGGACAAGGGCTCGCTCGCGCCCCGGGCGCCCGGCTCGCCGATCAGCGCGAGAAAGGCGGCGGCATCCGGCCGGGCGTCCGCCGCGGTGTAGCCGATGATGCGCTGGGCAAGCGCATGCTCGTCGCGCCCGAAGGCAGCGGCCAGCGCGCGCAGCACGAGCTGGCGCGAAACGCCGACACGGAACCCGCCCGTGATGAGCTTGTTGAACACGAAGCGTCCGGCCGCATCGAGCCGATGCCACAGCGCCGTCACGCGGGCAGCCTGCTCGCCGGGCGGCAGCCCGCGCAGCGGCAGCAGTTCGTCGTGCATCCAGGCGGCCAGCCCGCCCGCGTCGTCTGTCCGCGCGTCGCCGAGCAGCAGAGCGACGGTCTCGGCCATGTCGCCGACGCTCTGATAGCACTCCTCGAACAACCATTCCGGCAAGCCGCTCTCGGCGAGCGCCGCGCTGCGAAGGACGGCCGCGGGCAGCAGCCGACGCGGGCGTCCGCCGGCCAGGAAGTACAGGGCCCACGCGGCATCGGCCGGCGGCACCGACTGGAAGTAGCGCTGCAGCGCCGCCGTCTTCAGGCGGATCGAGGTCGACGCGTCGAGCTCGGCGTACAAGGTGGCGAAGGCGCGCATCGTTGTCAGACCCCGGCCGCGGGATCTTGTGCGGGCGCCGAAATCGTCGCGCCATCCGTCGCGCTATCCGTCCCGTCTTCGCCGTCTTCGCCCTCCTCCCCGAATCTTGTCGCGAGCGGCTCGGCCTGCAGGCCCTGTTCACGCAGCCAGCGCACCATCGGCGCGACCTGACCATGGGTCACCAGCACGCGCGAGGCGCCGGTCTGGCGGATCGCCCATTGTAGCCCGGGCCAGTCGGCATGGTCGGACAGCACGAAGCCCCGATCCACGCCGCGACGCCGGCGGGTCCCGCGCACCTGCATCCAGCCGGAGGCGAAGGCATCCGAACGATCGGCGAATCGGCGCACCCAGGCCGAACCGGCGCAGGCCGGGGGCGCGAGCACGAGCGCGCGGGCACGATCGGCCGGCGCGAGCGCTTCGTCGGCCGAATGCACCGCGGGCAGCGCCACCCCTGCGTCCTGATAGACCCGGTTCAACGCCAGGATCGCGCCGTGACAGACGATCGGCCCGATCGACGGATCGACCCCGGACAGGATCCGCTGCGCCTTGCCGAGCGAATAGCAGTACAGCACGCTGGTGCGGCCATCGGCCGCGTTCGCGGCCCACCAGCGATTGATGTCGGCCATGATCTCGCTCTGCCGGCGCCAGCGGTAGATCGGCAGTCCGAAGGTCGATTCGGTGATGAAGGTGTCGCAGCGCACCGGCTCGAAGGCGTCGCAAGTGCCATCGGCCTCGACCTTGTAGTCGCCC
The DNA here is from genome assembly GCA_035401985.1 of Burkholderiaceae bacterium. Classification (GTDB taxonomy): domain Bacteria; phylum Pseudomonadota; class Gammaproteobacteria; order Burkholderiales; family Burkholderiaceae_E; genus Quisquiliibacterium. Next base: position 3,212 of record DAONCJ010000152.1, read on the forward strand.
GACGCCACCCACACCCGGCCCCGATGCTCGACGCGGATCTGTGCCGAGCCCAGGATGTGACCCGCCGGATGGAACGACACACGAACGTCGCCGAGCATCAACCCTTCACCCCAGGGGAGTGTCTGCAGCGTGACCGACCCCAGCCGCGCGCGCAGCACGCCCTGCGCCCGTTCGCAGGCCAGATAGTGCCGGTGACCGGCGCGGGCGTGATCGGCATGGCCGTGGGTGATCAGCGCCCGCTCCACGGGGCGCCAGGGATCGATGTAGAAGTCGCCCGCGGCGCAGTACAACCCCTGGGGGCGCAGCTCGAGCAGATCGCCTTCGGCCATGGCCGCCGCTCCGTGGTCCGATCAGTACCGCGTCGCGCGGCCGCTCAGCGCCACGCCTGCACGCAGCAATCCGAATGCGACCCAGTTCATCAGCCGCTGCGGCAGCGAGCGGCGGGCGTGATGCCGGGCCAGCACGGGATGGCCGCCGCCTTCGATGGCGGCTATCAGGCGCGCGCGCAGGTGCTGGGCGAACCCGGCATCGCTGATCACCACGTTCGCTTCGCGCGCCAGCAGCAGCGAGAAGGGATCGATGTTCGAGGATCCGACGGTGGCCCAGTCGTCGATCACCGCCACCTTGGCGTGCAGGAAGCTCGCCCTGTATTCGATGATGCGGATGCCCGCGCCCAGCAGCTGCTCGTACAAGGCCTGCGATGCATAGTGCTGAAGGCGATACTCGACGCGGCCCTGCAGCAGCAGCGTGACTTGTACGCCGCGCTGCGCGGCCTGCGTCAGCGCATTGCGTAGCCGGATGCCGGGGAAGAAATACGCATTGGCGATCAGGATCTCGCGCCGCGCGGCGCCGATCGCCGCCAGATAGCCGCGCTCGATGGTGCGGCGGAATCGGAAGTTGTCGCGAAGCAGCAGCATGGCCCGCAGGCCGCCGGCCGGTGGTGCGGACGTCGGTCGCGCGGCGGGATCGACCGCCTTCGAAAGGCGCGCTGCGGCGCGAGCCGCCTCGGCCAGCAGCCAGCGCCGCAACGATGCGCGCGACTCGAGCTCGTGCCACAGGTGCCCGACCGCCCGCATGGCGTCGGACACCAGCGGACCGCGCACGGCGACCGCGAAATCGAGCCGCGGACGTTCGAGCACCCCGTGGTTGGGATCGATGAGATCGTCCAGCAGGTTGATGCCGCCGATGATGGCCAGCGCACGGTCGATCACGACCAGCTTGCGATGCAGGCGGCGCAGCCGGCGACGGTCCAGCGAAAACCAGTGTTTCTCGGGCCGGAATATCCGCAACTGCACTGTCGTGCCTTCGATCAGGCGTTCGAGCGCCGGCGCGATCCGCGGTGTGCCGAAGCCGTCCACCGCCAGCCGCACCGCCACGCCCCGATGCGCTGCGCGCACCATCGCCTCGATCACCCGTCGCGACGAAGGGTCGTCGTGCAGGATGTAGGTCTCGACATGCACCTCGACGCGCGCGCCATCGATGGCCGCCTCCAGCGCGGGGAAGTACTCGGCGCCGCACTCGAGCAGCTCGATGGTGTGACCCGCACGCAAAGCGGGCTCCGCAAGCAGCGATCGCCCGGAGACCCGCGATACCGCTCTCGCGAGGCGCGACCCCCTGGCTCGCGCGCCCGGCATTTCTTCAGCCTTTGACCTGCAGGTCAGCCAGCAGCGGACTGTGGTCGGAGAGCCGCGCCCATTCGGAGCCGCGCATGACCTTGGCATCGCGGACATCGAAGCCGCGCAGATAGATCCGGTCCATGCGCAGCCAGGGCACCAGCGCCGGAAAGGTGCGCGCCGTCCGCACCCGGCGCGGCACGCTGGCGATGCCGTCGGACGGCGGCGTGTCGAAGAGCCGGTCGCGCACGAAATGCACCACCTGCTGGCGCATGCCCATGGCCGGCTGGACCGTGTCGAACACTTCGCGCACGCCGAGCTGCTCGTACAGACTGGCCGACAGCACGTTCTGCCAGTCGTTGAAGTCACCGGCGATGATCATCGGGGCATCGGGCGGAATCTCGCGCTGGATCCAGTCGACCAGCGCGCGCGACTGCCGCTCGCGGCTGCCCGCGAACAGCCCGAAGTGGACGACGAAGCAGTGCACATTGACCTTCGGACACTGGACGACGCAGTGCAGGATGCCGCGCTTTTCGAGCGCGTGATCCGACACATCGCGGTTTTCGCGTCGCACGATCGGAAAGCGCGACAGCAGCGCGTTGCCGTGGTGACCATGCAGGTAGGAGGCATTGCGGCCGTAGGCGGCCTCGAAGGTGTGCTTGCGGGTGGTCGCGCCGGCCAGGAACACATGCTGCGACTCGCTCGGCCACTGGTCGAAGCGCACCGCGTTACGCTCGTGGCGTCCCTGCACTTCCTGCAGGAAGACCAGGTCGGCATCGAGTTCGTGCAGCCGCGCGCGCAGTTCGTGAATGCGCGTGACGCGGCGCAGGCCGAACAGCTCGCGCGTGACGCCCTTGTGGATGTTGTAGGTCGCGACTCGCAGGCGCATCGGTTGCGCGGCGGCGGTGCTGCGGGGTGCGGCCGTGGCGTTGCGTGCGTTCATGAGGCCACGCGCCGGCGCGCCGGCAGGTCGCGGATCGCCTGCACGTTGGACCACGAAAAGCAGCGTTCAGCCGCCTCCTGCCAAGGCAGCCATGCGTACTGCAGGTGCTCGCGAGGAGACAGCACCACGGGCAGGGGTTGCGGCACGCACAGGCCGAACACGTGCTCGGTGTTGTGGGTCACCCCGTCGGGGTAGCGATGTCGCCAGTGCGTGAAGATCTCGTACCGGTTGGTCTGCTGCCAGTCGGTCAATTCGTAGCGGTTCGCATCCAAGCCGGTTTCTTCCATCACTTCACGGGCGCAGGTCAAGGCAGGCGGCTCATCGGCCGCGTCCTTGCTGCCCGTCACCGACTGCCAGAACCCGGGATGGTCGGCACGTTCGAGCAGCAGAACCTGCAGATCGGGAGTGTGAATCACGACCAGCACAGATTCGGGAATTTTGGTGCCGCTCATGGGGTTGTGCTTCCTGGGGCCCTGGCGGCGCGCGGGCCGGCGACGATGCGCCGGCCGCCGCGCCGTTCAGGCTTTCGCGGGTTCGGCGGCGCGAATCCGGATGTGCAGCTCCTTGAGCTGCTTCTCGTCGACCGACGAGGGCGCCTGGGTCAGCAGACACTGCGCGCGCTGGGTCTTGGGGAAGGCGATGACGTCGCGGATCGACTCGGCGCCGGTCATCATCGTGACGATGCGATCGAGGCCGAAGGCGATGCCCCCGTGGGGCGGCGCGCCGTACTGCAGCGCATCGAGCAGGAAGCCGAACTTCGCACGCGCCTCTTCAGGCCCGATCTTCAGCGCGCGGAACACCTTGCTCTGCACTTCCTCGCGATGGATACGAACCGAGCCGCCGCCGAGTTCCCAGCCGTTCAGCACCAGGTCGTAGGCCTTGGCCAGGCAGCGTCCCGGATCGTTGGCCATGTAGTCCTCGTGGCCATCTTTGGGCGAGGTGAACGGATGGTGCACGGCCGACCAGCGGGCGTTTTCCTCGTCGTACTCGAACATCGGAAAATCGATCACCCACAGCGGACGCCACTGGCCTTCGACCAGACCCGCCTTGCGGCCGAATTCCGAATGGCCGATGCGGTTGCGCAGGGCGCCGATCGCGTCGTTGACGACCTTTTCCTTGTCGGCGCCGAAGAAGATCAGGTCGCCGCTGGCCGCACCGGTGCTCGACAAAATCGCGGCGATCGCCTCGTCGTGCAGGTTCTTGACGATCGGCGATTGCAGGCCCTCGCGTCCCTTCGATGCGTCATTTACCTTGATGTAGGCCAGCCCCCGGGCGCCGTAGATGGCGACGAACTGGGTGTAGGCGTCGATCTCGCTTCGGGTGAGCTCGGCTCCGCCCGGCACGCGCAATCCCACGACCCGGCCGCCCTCCATGTTGGCCGCACCGGCGAACACCTTGAAGTCGACGGTCTTCATCGCTTCGGTCAGGTCGGTGAACTGCATCTTGACGCGCAGATCGGGCTTGTCCGAACCGTACAGCCGCATTGCTTCGGAGTACGCCATGATCGGGAACTGCTCGGGCAGGTCCACGCCGATGGCATTGTGAAACACGTTGCGGATCATCTGCTCGAAGATCGCGCGGATCTCGACCTCGTCCAGAAACGAGGTCTCGCAGTCGATCTGGGTGAACTCGGGCTGGCGGTCGGCGCGCAGGTCTTCGTCGCGGAAGCACTTGGTGATCTGGTAGTAGCGGTCGAAGCCGGCCACCATCAGCAGCTGCTTGAACAACTGCGGCGACTGGGGCAGCGCGAAGAACTGTCCCGCGTTTACACGCGAGGGCACCAGATAGTCGCGCGCGCCTTCGGGCGTGCTCTTGGTGAGCATCGGAGTTTCGATGTCGACGAAACCCAGCGAATCGAGGTACTGGCGGACTTCCATGGCCACGCGGTAGCGCAGCATCAGGTTCTTCTGCATCGCGGGCCGGCGCAGGTCGAGCACCCGGTGGGTGAGGCGCGTGGTCTCGGACAGGTTCTCGTCGTCGAGCTGGAA
>DAONCJ010000153.1:0-7751 GCA_035401985.1 Burkholderiaceae bacterium
TCATCAACAACTTCCCGCCCGGGTCCGCGACGGAGCTGACTGCGCGCGCCTTTGCGCGCAGCATCGAGAAGACCCTCGGCAAGCCGGTGGTCATCAAGGCGGTCCCCGGTGGCGCAGGACAACTCGGCCCGGCGGAACTCGCGCGCAGCGCCCCCGATGGCTACACCATGGGGCTGGTCGGCTCCTCGTCGTACCTCACCGCGCCGCACATGGTGGACCTGCCCTTCAAGCCGTGGGAAGCGTTCGATCTCATCGCGCAGATCGCCGAGCTGCGCTATGGCATCGGAGTGCGCAAGGACTCGCCGATCAAGAGCATCGACGACATCGTCAAGCTCTCGAAAGAAAAGCGCCTGACCTACAGCTCGACCAGCCCGAACAACGTGCTGCCGATGTTCCAGATCGCCAAGCACAACGGAGCGAACCTGCGCTGGATCGTCTTCTCCGGCGGATCGGAAGCCGTGCTACAGGCCGTCGGCGGCCACGTGGACATGACGCTGCAAAGCGCCACCGAGATGAAGCCGCAGATCGAGTCAGGCAACCTGCGTCTGCTGGCATCGGCGTCGCCTGGGCGCTGGCCGGATTACCCCAATGTGCCGACGCTGCGCGAGCTGGGCTACAACTACGTCAGTTTCGGCCCGATGGGTTATGCGTTCCCGCGCGGCGTCGATCCCAAGATCCGCAACCGCATGCAGGAAGCCTTCGCAATCGCGATCAAGGACCCCGAGGTGCTGGACCAGCTCGGCAAGCTGGGCGTAGCGCCCTCCTACCGCAGCGGCCCCGACTTCTACAAGCACATGAAGGAGATGGAGCCGCTGTTCATACAGATCATGACCGAATCCGGCATGAAGACGCGCTGAGCGCGCCATGATGATGTCCGGAGCGCGCTGGACGGCACTCGGTCTGCTGCTCGCAGCAGTGGCGACGTTCTGGCAGGCCCAGTCCTTGCCGCGCTGGAGCTTCGACGGCCCTGGAACGGGAATCTTTCCGCTGGTGCTGTCGGGCATCGCGATTGCGTTGTCGGTGCTGGTGCTGATCACGGAGCGGCGCACGCCCGACGCGCCCGCCGGCACGGATGACAGCACCGACGACAGCGAGGCAGTCGCGCGCTATGACAAGGCTGGGCCCGTCGAGAGGCGGGTATTCCACATCTACCTGCTCGCACTGGCGCTGCTGGTGGCCGGCTCGTGGTGGGCTGGCTTCATCGTCACCGCGCTGGTCGTCACGATCGTGATCATGCGCTTCGCAGAAGGCGTGGGCTGGCGCTCCACGCTGATCACCGCGGTCACGGTGGCCCTCGTCGGGCAGCTCGGATTCGGCTGGCTGCTCCAGGTCAGCCTGCCCGAAGGGCCCGCCGATCGCGCCTTGCGCGACCTGCTGCGCGCTGGCGGACTGCTGTAATGGAAAACCTCATCGGCGGTTTCATCACGGTCTTCCAGCCAGCCACCCTCGCGTACTGTTTCATCGGAGTCTTTCTGGGCACGGTAGTCGGCATCCTGCCCGGCCTTGGACCGCTCACGACCATCGCACTGCTGCTGCCCATCACCTACAAGATGGATGTCACCTCGGCGCTGATCATGCTGTCGGGCATCTATTACGGCGTCGCCTATGGCGGCACGGTCACCTCGGTGCTGATGCGAATACCCGGCGAGGCCTCGTCGGTCGTCACCTGCCTGGACGGCTACGAAATGGCCCGCAAGGGACGTGCCGGCGCGGCGCTGGGCATCGCTGCCTTCGGATCGTTCTTCGCAGGCACCGTCGGCGTTCTCGCCATTTCCTACCTGTCGCCGCCGCTGTCGCGCTGGGTGCTTGCGTTCGGACCCGCCGAGTATTCGATGGTCATGCTCGCCGGCATCGCCCTGGTCACCTACTTCACCAATGGCTCGAAGCTGAAGGCGCTGCTGATGGCGGCGTTCGGGCTGCTGCTCGGAACGGTTGGCTCCGACCCGCAGACCGGCTCGGCGCGTCTGACCTTCGGCGTGTTTCACCTTATCGGTGGCATCGACCTGGTGCCACTGGCCATCGGCCTGTTCGGAATCTCCGAAGTGCTGTCGATGGCCCTGACGAAGCCCGAGAAGATGAAGGTCCTGCCACCGCCGTCCACGCTGCTGGGCTTCCTGCCGAATCGCGAGGAAGCCCGGCGCTCGGTGGCCCCGGTGGTGCGCGGCACCGTCATGGGTTTTCTGGTCGGCCTCATACCCGGCGGCGGCGCGGTGCTGGCCACCTTCATCTCGTACGCCACCGAGCGCAAGCTCTCGAAGCATCCCGAGGAATTCGGCAAGGGCGCGGTCGAGGGGCTGGCGGGCCCGGAGGCAGCCAACAACGCAGGCACGGCAGGCGCCTTCGTGCCCCTGCTGTGCATGGGCGTGCCGGCGAATGCGATCACGGCGCTGCTGCTGGGCGCGTTCATGATCCATGGCGTCGCCCCGGGCCCGACCATCATGGAGCGCCAGCCCGAAATTTTCTGGGGCATCGTGGCGAGCATGTATGTGGGCAACATCATGCTGCTGGTGCTCAACCTGCCCCTGATCGGCCTGTTCGTGCGCGTGCTCGATGTGCCGCGCGCCTGGCTGGCATCGATCATCCTGATGGTCTGCCTGGTGGGCGTGTACTCCACCAACAGCGCTCCCATGGACGTGCTGCTGGCGGTGATGTTCGGCGTCACCGGCTACGTCCTGCGCCGCTTCGGCTACGACCTGGGCATCGTGATACTCGCCTATGTGCTGGGTGGAATCTTCGAGCGCTCGGTCCGCCGCGCGCTGGCGATCTCCGATGGTGATCTCGCGATCTTTGTCTCCACGCCGCTTAGCATGGCCTTCGCGGCCATCACCGTCGTGCTGGTAATCATCGCCTTCATACCGCGCCGCAAAGCCGTATCCGCGGCCATGAAGCCGGCGGTCTCAGAGGCCGGACCGTGAAGCAGATGTTCTCGTAGGCCCGGCCGGGGCCGCGCGCCTTGACTGATGCCTCGTGCGCAGCGTCAGGGACGGTTCGCAGACGGCGCCCGCCGGCCTTCAACCGGCGTTGTTCACGATGTTCGCCACGAACGGCTCGTCCCTCACGAAATACACGCTGGGGGCATCGGGCCCGAGCGGATGCAGCACCTTCACTCCGTGGTACACGACCCCATTGGCGCCCCAGGCGCCATCGGCGACGTGCTTGCGCACCCATGCACGAAACGCATCCCTGCTCGACGCGTGGGCGACGATGCTGTACACCAGTCCGTTGTCTGTGGCCTTCGTGCCGAACGCCACGCCCTCGTCAACGGAAATGTGGAAGCCGCTCTTCCTCTTTGACTTCGCCCAGGCCGCGACGTCGCTGCCGATGCTTGGGCTGAATCGGCCGTAGCTGTCGAACTGCGTGGGAGCGCTCACGCTCGCTGCCCCGAAGAAGAACCGGAAGGTCTCGAGAGTCTCGACCTTGATGCCCATATTGCATGCGCGAAACGCGACATGCTTGAGCTTCATTGCGCGCACCTGGTTCATCTTGGCGCGCAGGGCCTTCACCTGCGTCTCGGCAAGGCGCGTGAGGTCGGCGACATCCTTGTCGGACTTCACCGGCGTCCTGATCTTCTGTCCGCCGACCAGGATCTCCACAGACTTGTCAGCGGCAAGGACATCGATCACGGCCTTCTCGGCGCCGGCGGTGGCCCCCTTGCGCAGAGGCAGCGCCAGCCCGTTTCCATCGCCGTGGCTGACGATGACGATGTCGGAAGCCTTCGCTCCGATGATCTGATCAAGAAGGACCTCGAGGTCGATCTGCTCGAGCAGCACGGTGGACTCGACCGTGATGGTCGACTTGGCTCCGATGGGCTCCTCAGGGCTGGCCGAATACCAGGCCGGTGCATGCGGGTGGCCCTTAGGGCCGCCTTGAATCAGCGCAACGGCGTTCAGGCGGCCCCTGGCACGCCCGCGGATGCGGAACGGACGGCCTTCGCTCCATGCATGAGCCGCGGCCCATGCTTCGGCTTCGAGCGCGCAGACCGGATCGCTGCCCGGCCGGGACAACTGTGCGAGGTGTGCCTGTTCGTGCAACAGGATCAGGCTCCTGTCGCGCGGATGCATGCGCAGGACTTCGGAGCTCACGAGCAGCGTGACCGCATCCACGGCCTGTGCGAGGGCCCCCTCGCGCTGGAGGTAGCGGTCGATGCGATCGCCCACATGAAGCATCGGTGAATTCAGCATGGCGCGCTACTCCTCGTCTGAGCGTCAGCTCAGTATATCAGGGCCTTGGACGTCGGCGGCGAGCGTTCCCACGCGCTCGACGAGCCGCGCAGCAGTGGCAGCGGATCGACGGGGTCGCCTTCCCACCAGCGATGACCGGGCTCGAGCCGGAAGACGGCGAAGTGCAGGTGCGGCGCGTCGGGGCTGGCATTGCCGCTGCTGCCCACGTAGCCGAGCAGTTGCCCGCGGCGCACCGGCATGCCTTCGCGGAGCGCCTCGGCATAGCGATCCAGGTGCGCGTAATAGTAGGAATGGCGGCGTGTGGAGTCGAAGTGGTAGATCGTCAATCCGCCCGGCTTGCTGGTGAACAGCTTGGCGATGTGGCCGTCATCCACTGCCAGAACTGGCGTGCCGCGCGGCGCCGGTATGTCCAGCGCCTGGTGGCCGCGGCGGCCGCCATCGCGGGCGTCGCTGAACGTGTCCTGCAGCGCACTGACAGGCACGCCCTGGACCGGCATGAGCAGGCTGCGCCGGGCGGATGCCGATTTGTCTGCCTGCGCCGGCAGGCGTATTGCGCGTGGAGCGGCGCCTGCGGGCTGCGACGCGCGCGGCCTCTGCAGCCCTTCGTGCGGCCCGCCGTGCGGCCCGCTTTGCAGCATGGCGGCCATGAGCAGCGCGGCCGCGCCAGTCACCGGCTGTCCACCACTTCGACGCGGAATCCGGGCTTGGCCACCGTCGACAGCCGCCGCACGTCCCAGTTGGTCAGATGGATGCAGCCATGCGTTTCGCCGCGGCCGATCTGCGAAGGCTCGGGAGTGCCGTGGATGCCCCAGTGCGGTTTGCTCAAGCCCAGCCACATCGAGCCCACCGGATTGTTCGGCCCGGGTGCGATGTCGACCTTTTTATGGTCCGCGCGTGAGTCCCAAAGCAGCGCCGGATCGTAAGTGAACACCGGGTTGTCCACCTCGTTGGCGATGGCCATGCGGCCCAGCGGCAGTGGATCACGCCGCCCGCCGATGCTGATCGGAAAGGCGCCCTGCACGGCCCCCTGGGCATCCAGAATTTCCAGCGTGCGTTCACTCTTCACGATGCGCACGGCTTGAGCCGGCGGCCCCCGACGGTCGTTGCCGACCGCCGGCACGACCAGGGCCTGGCCCGCTTCAAGCCGGCCCTGCGGATTCAGCTCGCGCAACAGCCCAGGGCTGGAATGGAAACGTTCCGCCAGGGCCTCCAGGGGATCGTTCCAACCCAGCGACTTCAGTTCGGCCCGCTGCATCATGTCGGCCGGGATCTTGACGAAAGGTCCCTGCAGATCCGCAGGCACCAACGTGTATCGGTCAAGCATCGGGCCGTTGGCGTTTGCGTGCAGCGCTTCCCAGGTAGGTGTGTCAATTCGTCCGCTGGCCCGCAAGCCACGGGCGTGCTGAAACGCAGTCAACATGCGACGCATGTTCAGGCCGAAGCGGCCATCGATCTCTCCGGGCGAGAACCACTGGCGGTCCAGCAGTATCTGCGCACGCACCACCGCCGCGCCGCGCGCGCCCTGTGCGAGCGGCGGCAGGGACGCGATGGGGCGCTCGGCCGACACATCCGCAGCCAGTGCAGCGCGTGCCTGGCGCACGTCGGCCAACCTTGCGGCCACGGCAGGCGGCATGGGCAGCGCGACGGCTAGGGCGACCGTGAGGGCCCAGCCGTTCATGGAATTCTTGCGTCGTGAGTGCGTCATGGTGGCGCTGCGCCAAGGTGATGTCGTGCCCAAGAGCATGGGCGCAGGCGAGCGCACTCCCCATCGGCCAGCCTCCCGCCGCGGCGTGAGGCGGCTCCTACACCCGACGTTCAGGTGACTCTGCGCAGGCGCCCAGTGCTACGGCAGGTTCATGGCCGGCCGATAGATCGTCAGTCCCAGTTCTCGCAGTTCCGGCTGCCTGCTGGCGCGCGATTCCATGGCAGAGCGCATGTCGCTGCGCCCTGCCTCCCAGCGCTCCCGCAAAGAAGCACTCGAAAACTCCATGCCCTTGGCGCTGACTTCATGCGGCAGGGCGCGGTAAGTCGCCATGACGATTTCCAGGTGCCCGGGCCGCGGATGGCCGGAGTCGGAGCACGCCTCCCACAGCTGATGGCGCAAGCGCTGCTCGCGCCGGAAAGCGTCCAGCGTGCGGGCTGTCTGCCCGCTGAAGACGATGTCCTGTGCCCGCTCCAGCCCCGTGTCGAGCGATCGCGGCCTGGGCCCGATACCGCTGAACAGGTCCACCGCGAAGCACAACCGGTCAGCCGTCTCGTCGGCCTGCAGGACAGGGTCCAGCGGCAGATTGCAGACCAGCCCCGGATCGCCGAGCAGGCGGCCATCGATCTCCACCGGTGGAAAGCTCGGCACGAAAGCGGTGCTGGCCAGCAGATGCCGGATCGTGATCCGCTCGACGCGACTGTCGAAGTAGACCGGCTCGCCCCGTTCCAGGTCCACCGCGCAGACGATCAATCGCGGCCCATCGGTGTGCAGGCGATCGAAGTCGATCAGCTGCGAGAGCGTGGGCACGATGGGACTCGGGTCGAACAACGCAACATCGGGCGGGGTGCCGGGCAGCATCGACAGGAAGCCGCTGGGGCGCGGGCTGAAAATGCCCGGACGGCCGTACAGCAGCGTGTGCATCGCGTGCGCCGCGTTGGCGGATTCGCGTGCACGACCGCTGGCAAAACCTGGCCACGTGCCGGGCGGCCCCGAGCTGGCCAGCTTCCAGAACGCCTGAAGTCGATCGACCGCCTGGCCCTTCGGGCTGCCGGCGATGATCGCCCCGATGATGGCGCCGACCGAGCCACCGCAGATCTGGTCCAGTTTCTGGCCCGAGTCCTCCAGCGCCTGAACAGCACCGCTGGCATAGGCGCCGAGCGCCTGGCCGCCGGAGAGGACGAGGGATACGAGAGGGGGTCGGTGCGGCGCCCTTGATAACGCGCGACGGAGTGGTTTCTTCTGCATGCCGCAGCTGGGCAATCGAGCTGCCTGCGCCCCCACGGATGGCCGGCCGATGCGGGCCGGTCCTCGGCTCCCAGGGAGTTTAAGGAGGCTTCACTCCGAAAGTGACATTGCTGCCGCAGCCTCGTCACCCCTTCGCTCAGCGCAGCACTTTGCTCGCCTCAGCCTGCCGGATCAGCTTGTCGGCATCCGGCTTCAGCAGGAAACCTGCCGTCATCGCGCGCTCGGCCGACCTGCGCACCGCATCGACATAGCCGCCGTGATCGACGTACCGCTCTTCGAGCGAAAGGCGCGGATCGCCATTGGTCCTGCGTTCAGCCGCCGAGCGGGCAAACGGAATCATGCCGCCCACGTAATTGCAGATCTGGCCCTGATGAAAAGGACGGGCGCCTGCGCTGGTGATGTTCCACCCCAGATAGGTGCCCAGCGGCGCGCCCAGCAAAGCCACCGGCACGCCGCCGAGTTCGTTGCCATCGGCGTCCACTCTGGGCGCGTACATCGGCAGCACCTGCCGGATCGGCGGCACCGCATTGCCGGCGATTCCCGAACCGTCGGCCGCGTTGAACCGCTCACCCCAGTCGTAGTCGAGCACCGGCATGATGAAGTCCACCTCGGGGGCGGTC
>DAONCJ010000154.1:0-7746 GCA_035401985.1 Burkholderiaceae bacterium
CGGAGCGAATGCCATCGCCGGCGAATGGGGCCACAACCCGCTGCCCCTGTTTGCCTCGGTCGACACCCCGGCCGGCAGCGTCCATCCCGACTGGCCGGGCGAGGCCTGTTATTGCGGCCATCGGGGCTGCCTCGAAACCTGGTTGTCCGGTCCCGCGCTGGCGCGCACCGCGGGGCGCAGCGACCGCGATTCGGCCGCCGTCGTGGCCGCTGCTGCTGCGGGCGAGCCGCGTGCCGCTGCCGCCATGGACGACTACATCGACCGGCTGGCACGCGCGCTGGCCAGCGTGATCAACTGCTTCGATCCGCATGCGATCGTGCTGGGCGGCGGCCTGTCCAATGCCGATGTCCTCTATGAGCAGGTGCCGGCGCGCTGGGACCGCTACGTGTTCGCCGATTCGGTCGGCACCCGGCTGCTGCGCAATCGTCTGGGCGACTCGGCGGGCGTGTTCGGCGCCGCTCGCCTGTGGGCGGACTAGCCTCATCGGCCGCCCGCGCAGTCACCCGCCCGCAGCTTCCAGTTCGTTCAGTGGCCAGCGCGGCCGGACGCTGAAACCGGTCACCTCCGTCGCACTGGCAGATCCTGCCGCCATGCGCAGCGCCCCCGCGAAGGCGATCATCGCGCCGTTGTCGGTGCACAAAGCCGGCTCGGGGAAGAACACCTGCAGGCGGCCCTTGTCGCTGGCCTGCTGAAGTGCCGCACGCAGCCGCTGATTGGCGCTGACGCCGCCGGCGATCACCAGACGCGACAAGCCGGTGCTGCGCACCGCCGCCAGGCACTTGGCGACCAGCACATCGACGATGGCCGATTGCAGCTCGCAGGCCAGGTCGGCACGGGCCTGCTCATCGGCCAGGCCCTTGCGCACGACGGTGAGCACCGCGGTCTTCAAGCCGCTGAAGCTGAAATCCAGATCGCCCGAGTGCAGAAGCGGCCGGGGCAGGGTGCACGCGCCCGGGCGACCGTGTGCGGCCAGGGCGGCGATGGCCGGCCCCCCGGGGTAGCCCAGGCCGAGCAGCTTGGCGCTCTTGTCGAAGGCCTCGCCCGCAGCGTCATCGAGCGTGTCGCCGAGCAGTTCGTAGCGGCCGACACCTTCCACCCGCATCAGCTGGGTGTGCCCGCCGGACACCAGCAGTGCCACGAACGGAAACTGCGGCGGCTTGGCCGACAGCAGCGGCGACAGAAGATGTCCCTCGAGGTGGTGGATGCCGATCAGGGGTCGCTGCAGCGCGGCGGCAAGCCCGGTCGCCACTGCTGCCCCGACCAGCAGTGCGCCGGCCAGGCCAGGTCCCTGCGTGAAGGCGATCGCATCGATGTCGGTCATCGCCAGCCCGGCGTCGTGCAGCGCCTGTCGGGTGAGCGGCAGGACCCGCCGTATGTGGTCGCGCGAGGCCAGTTCGGGCACCACCCCGCCGAAGCGCTCATGCATCGCCACCTGCGAATGCAGCCCCTGGGCCAGCAGCCCGCGTTCGAGGCTGTAGAGCGCGACCCCGGTCTCGTCACAGGAGGTCTCGATCCCCAGAACATTCATGATGCACACAACCTGAAAAGTGGCCACGCCAGGGAGCGGGCAATAAGACATTGAAATGGGAAATATGGGCAACTAGAATGGCCCGTCGCCAGAAAGAGATTGTGCACGACTCCTCCCTTCCGCCCGCCTCGAGCGCTGACCCGAAGCCCGAAGACCTCGTCATCGCGGCCGTCTCACAGATCCTGCGGCCCCTGATCGGGCTGCTGCTCGCCAACGACATCAAATACGGCAGCCTGGTCGAACTCATCAAGCGCCTGATGGTCGACGGTGCCCGTGAACGTGTGCCGGGCGCGGGCGGCGAGCGCGCTGTCAGCCGTGTCAGCGTCGCGACCGGCATCCACCGCAAGGAGGTCAAGCGCCTGCTCGAAAGCCCGGGCGCCGAGGCGCCGCTGGCCGGCCGGTCGCTGGCCGCGGAGGCCTTCACCCGCTGGATGACGGACGCGCGCTTCCAGGACGGGCAGGGGCGCCCCGCGCAACTGCCGCGCTATGCCGGCGGCGCCGAGCCGGAGTCGTTCGAGACACTGGCGCGCAGTGTCAGCCGTGATGTGCATCCGCGCACGCTGCTCGAGGAACTGCTGCGCCTGAAGATCGTTTCTCTGGTCCACGACCGGGTGGTCTTGACCGCCGAGGCCTTCGTGCCATCGGCCGAGCAGGGTCAGATCCTGCGATTTCTGGCCGACAACCTGCATGACCATGTGGCGGCCGCCGTGACCAACGTCGAAGGCGGCGCTGACCGGTTTCTCGAGCAGGCGCTGTTTGCGGACGCGCTGCATCCGGATTCGGTCCTGCAGATCGAGAGACTGGCCCGCCAGCACTGGCAGACGCTGCTGCGCGAACTGACTCCCCAGCTGCAGGCGCTGGTCGACCAGGATCGGGGCACTCCCGAGAGTGCCGATGCGCGGGTGCGCATCGGCATGTATTCCTTCAGCGCTCCGCTGAACGCTGCTATCGGTGCGCCCGCCGCCGGGTACGTCAGCCCGCCGCAGTCCCTGCGTCGCGAAAAGTCATGAGCGGCACCGCGTCGTTCCGCTGACGGGCCACCGCGACTCCGCCGACGCCGGCAGCGCCCTAGAACCCGATCCGCTGACGCCGCATGCTGCGATCGGTCGGCAGATCGGCTGCCTCGATTTCCTGGCGCCGGGCCAGCTTGGCATTGCCGAAGGCGCCGATCAGCGTGCGCCGCATCTCGCGTGGCGCCACGCTGGCGAGCCGGTCGGCCACCGCGTCATCGAGCGTTTCGGGGAATGCCGCGCCCCAGGCGTGCGCCTCGCGGATCTCGCGATACAGGTTCTGGGCGATTCGACGGGCGCCTTCGAAGTCGGGGGGCGGCACTTCATACACGTTCATGCGGTTGAGAATCGGTTCGGGGATGCGTGACGCATCGTTGGCGGTGGCGATCCAGACGATGTCCGAGCAGTCGAGCGGCACTTCGGCGAATTCGTCGACGAACTCGCGCGCGGTCTGCTGTTCGAGCAGCGAATACAGCGCACCCAGCGGGTCGTACTGGCTGTCGCCGCCAGCCTTGTCGATCTCGTCGAGCACCATCACCGGGTTGGCATAGTCGCCGTTGACCAGGGTGTCGAACACCTTGCCGCTGCGGGCGTTCTTCCACTGCGACGAGGCCCCCGACAGCACCCAACCCGCGGTCAGGGAACTCATCGACACGAACCCGTATCCGGTCCCCAGCAGGGTCGACAGCCGGCGCGCGAAGTGCGTCTTGCCGATGCCGGGATCGCCCAGAAGCAGCATCGGCGACAGCTCCAGCGGGTCGTCGGTCTCGAGGCATAGCGCCAGCTGCTTGCGCAAGCCGTCCAGAACTGCACCAAAATTGGGCAGATCCTGCTCCATCGCGTCGAAATCGGGCATCGCGCCCGGCTTCACGCAGAAGCGCTCGCCACCGCTGCGCAACATCTTTTCGTAGACGCTGCGCAAGGCCTCGTTGGCGTTGGCGGGCAGCTCCTCCAGGGCTGTCTCGATGCGGCTGGTCGAGTAGACCTTCTTGAATCCCGCTATCGCGATCTGCGAGGCGAGGCTGGGCGCGGAGGGGCCGGCGTTGGCCCGGTCACTGGAATTGGCAGGCATGAAATCAGGCTCGCGAAAGTCCGTATGACCTCACTGTATTCAAGATCCGGGCCCGGTAAAGCCCCAAAGAGTGCGTATTCCACCGGTCCCGGCAACGTGCTATATTCGAGGGCTTCGTCAATGGGGATGAACCTGATGTTTCATCCACGCCCCAGTCGCCACAGGCGCGGGGAGGTGCCGCGGCCATCGCCGCAGCCAATGCCACCTGACGAAAATCGCAGCGAGAGGAGGTGATTCATATGCCGACCATCAGGGTCAAAGAGAACGAACCGTTTGACGTTGCGTTGCGCCGTTTCAAGCGCACCATCGAAAAAACCGGGATCATCACCGAACTTCGCGCCCGCGAGTTCTACGAGAAACCCACGTCCGAGCGCAAGCGCAAGAAGGCGGCTGCCGTCAAGCGTCACTTCAAACGCCTGCGTAGCCAGATGCTGCCCAAGAAGATGTACTGAGCAAGGCTTGGTTCATCTGCCAAGGCCCGCGACGCTCACGCTCGCGGGCCTTTTTCGTTTCCAGGAGCTCCCACGATGACTCTCAAAGACCAGATCAGCGAGGACATGAAGGCGGCCATGAAGGCCCGCCAGGCGGATCGGCTGTCGGCCATCCGCATGCTGATGGCCGCCATCAAGCAGCGGGAAGTCGATGAACGGATCGTCGCGGATGACGCCCTGATCGTCAGCCTCACCGACAAGCTGATCAAGCAGCGCAAGGACTCGTTGAGCCAGTTCGAGCAGGCGGGTCGCCAGGATCTCGCCGACAAGGAGCGCGCCGAGATCGAGGTGCTGTCTGTCTATCTGCCCCGCCAGGCCGATCCGGCCGAGGTGGCTGCGGCGATCGATGCGGCGGTCGCCCAGACCGGAGCAACCGGGCCGCAGGACATGGGCAAGGTCATGGCCGTGCTCAAGCCGCTGCTGGCCGGGCGCACCGATCTGTCGGCGGTGTCCGGACAGGTCAAGGCCCGGCTGGCGAAGTAAGGTGCATCGGCACCCCGGGATCTCACCGTTCCGGTCGCACGCCTCATAAACTGATGGTGTGATCCCCCAGGCGTTCATCCAGGAACTGCTCGCCCGCACCGACATCGTCGATGTGGTGGGTCAGCACGTGAAGCTGCGCAAGGCGGGCGCCAATCTGCTTGGCCTGTGCCCCTTCCACGGCGAAAAGTCGCCCTCGTTCACCGTCAGCCCGGCCAAGCAGTTCTATCACTGCTTCGGCTGCGGCGCGCACGGGTCGGCGCTCGGCTTCCTGATGGAGCACACCGGCGTGTCGTACGTCGAGGCCATCGGCGATCTGGCGCGCGCGGCGGGGCTCACGGTGCCCCAGGAGTCCGGTCGCGAATCGGGCGTGGCCCGTGCCGGGCCCGACCTTTTCGAACTGCTCCAGGCCGCGTCCGACTTTTACCGCCTGCGCCTGAAAGAATCTCCACGCGCGATCGACTATCTCAAGGGTCGGGGCCTGTCGGGTCGCACCGCGGCGAAATTCGCCATCGGTTATGCGCCCGAGGGGTGGCGAGGGCTGCAGGCTGCGGTGTCCGATTACAACGTGCCGGGGCTGCTGACGGCGGGCCTGGTGATCGAACCCGAGGCGGATTCAGCGCGCGAAGGGGCGGCAGCGGCCGCGGCCGAGGCACCGGTGCGCAAGCGCTACGACCGCTTTCGCGACCGGATCATGTTCCCGATCCGCAACGCGCGGGGCCAGATCATCGGCTTCGGTGGAAGGGTCCTGGGCAGCGGCGAGCCGAAGTATCTGAATTCGCCCGAAACCCCGCTGTTTTCAAAAGGGCGCGAGCTGTACGGAATGTTCGAGGGACGGGAGGCGATGCGCGCCACGAATTGCGCCATCGTCGTCGAAGGCTACATGGACGTGGTGATGCTGGCAGAGCATGGCGTGGGCAACGCGGTCGCCACCCTGGGCACCGCAACCACCGGCGAGCACATCCGCAAGCTGCTGCGGGTGGTCGACCGGGTGGTTTTTTCGTTCGATGGCGACTCGGCCGGGCGCAAGGCTGCCTGGCGCGCGCTGGAGGCGTGCCTGGCCCACGCCCAGGACACCAAGCGGCTGGAGTTCCTTTTTCTTCCTCCCGAACACGACCCCGACAGCTTCGTCCGTGAACACGGTGCCGAGGGATTCCAGGAAAGGCTGGCAACGGCCATGCCCTTGTCCGACCTGCTGGTTCAGGAGTTGTCGCGGCAGGTGGATCTCGACGAAGCCGAAGGCCGTGCGCGCCTGCTGTCGCTTGCGCGGCCCCTGCTGCGCCAGCTGCCTCGCGAAGCATTGCGGCTGCAGCTGGTGCATCGGGTCGCCGAGCTTGGGAGGATCACGGCTCCCGAGTTCGAAGGGTTTCTGGCCGCGGGCGAGGCAGCCGGCGCCGCTCGGGCCGGGTCCGCCAGCGGGTCCCGGAGCGTTTCGGGCTCTGGGGACGAGACGGGCGGCGACCCGGACTGGGAGGCGCGCAGCGGCGGGGCCCAGGCACGCGGGGGCCACGGCGACGATCAGGGCGGCGGAGACTGGCGAAGCGGCCGGCAGGGGGCCGGGGGCAAGGGGGGGCGCGGGGGCGGCGGGCAGGGTCGGGGCGGCGGCTGGCGGGATGCGCCCGAGCGCGGCCGCGCGGCCGGTTCGCTTCGGGCGCGTGCTGCGCCGCCCGATCTCGATCGGCGAGCCCACCTGCTGGCAGCTCTGCATCCCGGGCTGGCGGCTCAGGTCGAGGACCTCGAGCTGTTGCCCGAGGGCCTGACCCGCTGGCTTCAGGTGCTGGCCGGCCTTCCTGCCGGTTCGTCGTTTGCGTCGGTCTGCGAGACGCTGCGCAGCGAACACAGCGAGCTGGTGGGCGCGCTCGAAGCCGCTGCGATCGCCGACCGCAACGAACTGGCCGAGATGAGCTTTGACGAGGCCCGGGAGGAATTCGAAGGGGCTCTGGGGCAGCTTCGTGCGAGGCAGATCCGGGCGCGCATGGACGGGTTGATTGCCCAGGGGCTGGATACGCCGCAGGCTCGCGAGGAATATCAACGACTTGTGGCGCTCAGGTCCCGGGGCTGATAAAATAGAAGGTTCCCCGTTTTCGGGCGGGGATGCGCGAGTGCGCAATCCAGCGCGGAGGTTTTGCCGTGGGCATCAGGAAATCAAGCGTGGCCAAGACACCTACTCTCAAGTCAGCAACTGTCAAATCAGCCAAGACGGCTGTGTCCAAGGCCGGCGCCAAATCCATATCAGCCAGGCCGTCCGCCCCCGCAACGTCGGAGAAGCCGGCCGCCAGGCTGGCGGCCAAACCGGCCGGGAAGCCTGTCAGCGCGTCCGCAGTCCGGGTGGCGCCCAAATCCGCACCCAAATCCACGGCGGCGTCAGTCCCCCAACGGGCGACCCAGTCCGTGCCGAAGTCCGCGGCCAGATCCGCGGCCGTTCCCTCGGGCGCGGCGTTGCATTCCCCCGCCAGGCCTGCCGTCAAGCCGGCAAGCGCGCAGGCGGCCACGTCCCGGCGCCCGGCCGCCACGGCCACGGTGCCTGCATCGCGCGCGCCCGCCAAGAGCGGCGCCAAAGTGTCCCTGAAGGCGGTGCCCCGCCTGGCTGCCAAGGCGGCGGGCGAACAGAAGGGGTCCGAGGCAAAAACAGCCGTGGCGTCCGCCAAGGCCACCAAGCCCGCCGGCACGACCGAGGCGCGGTCCGGCTCGGCCAAGGCGGCCGCTTTGCCCAAGGGCAAGTCGACGGAAATCGACAAGCCGGTCGCCGCGGTCAGCGCGATGGCCGCGTCCAAGTCGGCTGCACCGAAGGCCACCGCCAAAGTGCGCGCCGCCCAGGCAGATGCGGGTGATCAGGGCGCCGACGCGGTCGCCGTGGTCGGTGCGCGGCCGTCCGCCAAGGCCGGCGCGGCCAAGAAAGCCGGTCGCGGCGCAGCCAAGGACGCCGCTCCGAGCGTCGACTCCGACGTCGACGACATGGTCGATGATCCGGTCGCCACCTTCGACGAGATCGAACTCGAAGCCGGCGGCGATGTCGAACCCGAAGCGGACGTGCCCGAAGTGGTCGTTCCTGCGCCGAAGGCCAAGCGCGGCGCGCGGGCCAAGGAAAAGCAGCTGCTGAAAGAGTTCGGCGGCAAGCAGGGCCTGTCCGAAGCCGACCGCGAGGCCACCCGCAACAAGCTCAAG
>DAONCJ010000155.1:0-7678 GCA_035401985.1 Burkholderiaceae bacterium
GGCCTGCGGGCCGCCTTTTTTTTCGCCCATACTGCAGCGCAATGACGATGATGAAGGCCCGTGTTTCGGGTCAGGACAACGCGATGAGGATGCAGCGAGCAACGATGACGGTGGTGGCTGCGGCCTGGATGCTGGTGGTCGGCACCGGGGGCGCGCTGCTGGCCACCGTGCCGGTCGAGCTGGCGCTGCCGCTGCTGGGCTGGCGCGGAGTGTTCGGCATCGCGGCGCTGCTGCTGGTCGGCACCGCGGCCGGCATCTGGTTCGGCGTGCCGCGCGACGAGGAACGCTCGCTCGCCCCGCCGTCGGCCAGCCAGTCGATCTGGGCCGGCTATGGCCAGGTCTTCCGCGAACCGTACTTCTGGCGCTGGGGTCTGGCCGCGGTCACCATGCAGTCCAACTTCGTCGCGCTGCAGAGCCTGTGGGCCGGCCCCTGGTTCACCCAGGTGCTGGGCATGAGCCCGAAAGGGGCGGCGGCCGCGCTGTTCGCCTTCAATGCGGTGCTGCTGGTCGGCTTTCTGGGGCTTGGCTGGATCGCGCCGCGCTTCGAGCGCCGCGGCTTCACAGTGCTTCAGGTGGTCGGCGCGGGGTCGGTGCTGTTCATCGGCCTGCAGGCGGTGATCGCCTTCGTGCACATGCCCTGGGCCTGGCTGCTGTGGCTGCCCCTGGGCGTGGTGTCGACCTGCTACACGCTGGTCCAGACCCATGTGGCGATGACGTTTCCGCCCGCGCTGACCGGGCGCGCCTTCACCGCGTTCAACCTGCTGATCTTCAGCGGCATCTTCCTGTGCCAGTGGCTGTTCGGCGTGTCGCTCGACCTGTTCCGGGCCAGCCTGGGCAGCGAAGTGGCGGCTTTTCAGGCGACGCTGCTGGTCTGGGTGGCGGTGCAGGCAGGGGCGCTGGGCCTGCTGCTGGCCTGGCGGGTTCCGCCACCCGCGCCGCTGACTGCGGCGAAGCCGGTGGCTGCCTGAAGGCATGAAGGCGCGCATTGCACCCCTGGCCGCGGCGCAAGGCAAGTCGCCTCACGCCTGGATGGTCGAGGCGCTGCAGGCCCAGGTCGCGTTGGCCGCCCTGCGGGAAGGCTTCGTGACCGACGCGCTGGCGGCAGCCCACGATATCGACGCGGGCGGCGCGCTTTTCGCCCGCGAAGATGTGGCAGCCTACCTGCGAGGGCGGGCGACGGGAGGCCGGCCCAGGCGGCCTTCTCCTCTGCTCCATCTGCCTGGCCGCGAGCCCGAGCAGGCAAAGCCTCGAAAACTTCGCTGACCAATGCCGCGGGTCACGCTGGCGGAGCAGGCCCTTGCCGACCTTGAAAGACTGCAGAAGTTCGTCAGCGAACGAGACCCCCAGTCTTCGTCTTCCGTCCTCGAAACCCTCCTGGACGCCCTGGCCATTCTCGAGCGTCACCCGCACATCGGGCGGCCGATCGAGGGCGCATTGCGCGAGCTCGTGATCTCCTCTGGCGCCGCGGGACATGTGGCGCTGTACCGGGTGCGCGAACACCTCGATCGAGTCGAGGTGCTTGCCCTGCGTTATCAGCGGGAAGCGGGATTCGGCTAGCCAGCGCCGACGGGACTGATCGCGGGCGGGCCTACGCAAGCCGGCGCCGGGTTCAGGCGCCAGCCGGCGCCGGCTCGAACACCGCCTGAAACGCGCCGGCAGCAGCGACCGCCTCGCGCATCAGCTGCGCCATGATCTCAGCCGCCGGCACGATGGCGTCGGCAAAGCCGGCCGCCGGTCCCAGCGACACGATGCCCTCTTCGACCTTGCCGCCCTCGTAGACCCGCTCGATGGTGCGGGTGGACAGGATCAGGTCGCCGAACTCGCGATGGCTGCGCGCACCGGCCGCCTCCAGGCGCTGCACCTCGCGTGCGGTCTCGTTGACCATCACGCGCCAGGTGTCGCCGATGGTGCCGAGGATGGCCATCGAGCCGTGTTCGTCGAGTTCGACGATGCGCCGCTTGAGCGCCTCGTGGGCGATGATCTCGTTGGCCACCATGAAGCGGCTGCCCATCACCACGGCGTCGGCGCCCATGGCGAGCGCCGCGGCGATCTGGCGGCCATGACCGATCCCTCCGCCCACCACCAGCGGCACCGTCAGCCGCGACAGCGCGTAGGCGGCATTGACGAACGAGGGCAGCTGGTTGGCGCCCGGATGTCCGCCTTCCTCCATGCCCACCAGGCCCACGGCGTCGACGCCCAGGCGCTGCGCGGTGACCGCGTGGCGCACGCTGGGGCACTTGTGCAGCAGCACGCCGCCGCCGCGATGGATGGGCTCGACGATCTCGTCGGGGGCCGAACCGGCGCTCTCGAAAAATCGCACGCCTTCCTCGAGCGCGATGTCGATCCAGCCTGACACGTCGCGGTTGAAGCCCGGCCGGCGCGAGATGGTGAGGTTCACGCCGAAGGGCTTGCCGCGGGTCAGTTCGCGGCAGCGTCGCAGGTCGGCCCGGAAGGCCTCCAGCGTGGCGAACGAGCGCGAAGTGACGAAGCCCATGCCGCCGGCGTTGACCACCGCCGCGACGATGCCCGACTCGCCCAGGTGATGCAGCCCGCCCAGCAGGATTGGGTGCTCGATGCCGAAGAGCTTGGTGATGCGGGTGCGAAAGCGCGCCGTCGACGCGCCGGGCGGCGATGCCGGCGTGCCGGGCGTCATCGGGCCGCCTGCTGTTCCGGCGGCCGGGCTCACTGACCCACCTCGCGCAGCATGGCCGCGGTCTCGCGCTGGGCAGCCGCGTATTGCGCCGCCAGTTCGTCGATCAGTTCGGCCGCCGGACGCACCGCGTCGACGCCCGACACCGAATGTCCGGCGCTCCAGATGTCGACCCAGCGCCGGGGACCGGCGCGCTCCTTGGCGTGCGAACTGCGCAGTTCGAGGGCGCGTTCCGGCGTGACGTTGCCGGCCATCTCCTTCGGGTCCAGGCCCGCCGCGACGATCGAGGGCCGCAGCATGTTGGTGTCCAGGCCGGTGATCGCCTGGGTCAGCATCACGTCGTCCAGGCGGCTGTCGACCAGCATCTGCTTGTAGGGCGGCTGCGCCATGCTCTCGGCGGTGGCGATGAACCGGGTGCCCATCATCCCGAGGTCGGCGCCCAGCACGCGGGCGGCCCACAGCGCCGTGCCGTCGGACATGCCCCCGGCCAGCACCAGCGGCCCATCGAACATGGCCCGCACGCCGCGAACGAAGGACATGCCGTTGGCCCAGCCGGTCTGCCCGCCGGCGCCGGCGGTGAGCAGCACCAGGCCGTCGGCGCCGACCTGCAGCGCCTTTTCGGCGTGGCGCAGCGACGCGATGTCGGCATACACCAGGCAGCCGATGTCGTGCAGCGGCTTGATCACCGCCTCGGGCGAGCCGACGCTGGCGATCACCATCTCGACCTTGTGCTTGACCAGGATCTTCACGTCCTCGGCAAGCATCGCGGGATCGCGCCGCATGATGATGTTCGGGCAGACCGGCGCGGTCGGTCCGTCGACCGCCGCGCAGTCGCTGGCCACGCGGGTCAGCCAGGCGTCGAGCTCGTCGGCGGAGCGGGCGTTGACGGTCGGGAACGAGCCGATCACACCGCTGCGGCAGGCTGCCGAAACGAGGTCGGGGCCCGAGACGCGCAGCATGGGGGCGGCGATCAGCGGCAGCTTCAGCCGGGCGCGCAGGGAAGGGGGAAGGGCCATCGCGGTTCCTTGGAGAGGCGGGAGGAGATAGAGGTCAGGGCTGCTTGAGACGCAGGGGAGGCGGGCCCCGGCGCGCTCGCGGGCTTCCTCAGGTGATGTTGGTCTTCATGGCGACGCCGCGATCGAGCACCAGGATCAGTGCATCGGCAGCTCTTTGCAGGTCCACCCGCTCGGGGTCGACCATGTATTGCGCGACCACGCCGCGTACCGATGCGGCCAGCAGCAGCGCGAGAGCCTCGACATCGATGTCGGGATCGGCCTCGCCGCGTTCGATCGCGATGTTCAGTTCATGCGCGAAAAAGTCGACGAAACGACGGTTCATCGTGCGCACGACTTCGAGCAGCTCCGGCATCGATGAGATCGACTCCGACCACAGCACGTGCCAGGCTCGAGACGGCATCGGATCGTCTTCGACCAGCCCTAGGTAGCCCTGGATCGTCGCCCGGATATGCGGCAGGCCGGGCCGGATGTGCCCGAGCTGCCGCGCGCGCCACCAGCGGACGATCTTGCCGCGGGCGCCGTTCACGAGGAACGAGTACACGTGCAGCAGCAGGCCCTTCTTCGAGCCAAAGTAGTAATTGGGCAGGGAGTGGCTGAATCCCGCTTCACGGCCGACATCGACCAGCGACAGCTTCGCGGCGCCGTGTTCGGCGATCAGCCGGATGGCAGTCAGCGTCATGCGGCTGATCGCCTCCTCGCGCAGCTCCGCATTCGTGCGCGGCCGGTCGGGGGAGTCGCCTGCGTCCAGGCTCGGCGCGGAGGGCACAGCGTCCCGAACTTCGCCGTCGCGCCTGGTCGCTTCGTCGCTTGACCCGATCATCGGTTCACCTCCCTGGAGCGTTGCGGCCTACTGCCGGTACATGTCGGCAAAGCGCACCAGCCCGTCAGGGACAACCGTCAGGCCCTTGACGTGCTTCTTGGCGACGATGGTGTCGCTGACATTGAACAGGTAGGCATAAGGCAGCACCTCGTTGTTCAGCACCTTGGCGAACTCGGAATAGATCGCTGCGCGCTTGGCGGGATCCGCAGTGGTCATGCCTTGCTCGAGCAGCTCGTCGGCCCGCTTGCTGACGTATCCGCCGTAGTTCTGCGACGGGTTGATGTCGGCGAAGCTCGAGTGGAAGAACGTGAACGCATTGATGTGCGGGTCAGCCCGGCCTGTGAAGCGATAGATCGACGCCTCGAACTGCTTGCTCGACATGTTCTGCACCAGCCGGTTCTGGTCGAAGGCTTCAAGCTGGACCTTGATGCCGGCCTTCCCCCACATCTCCTGCAGCGACTGCACGAGGTGACGCGTGGCCGGCGTGTTGTTGTAGCTCAAGGTGAACTCGACCGGCTTGCCGTAGGCCTTGACCAGCGCCTGGGCCTTGGCCACGTCGAACTTCGGATAGTCGGCCACCGGCTGCGTGATCATCGACATGCCCCTGCCGAACGGGCTGTACGCCGGCGTCGAGATGCCAAAGCCCAGCGTGCGATTGAGCAGATCGCGGTCCATCGCATGGGCGATCGCGCGGCGGACCCGGATGTCGTCAAGCGGCGGCTTCTTCAGATTCATGTAGACCCCTTCGGTTCCGAAGCCGGCGGGGGAATAGACGTCGAAGCGCTTGTCGCTCTTCATCGTCGAGATGAAGTGCATCGTGGGCTGGATGATGATGTCGGTCTGTCCGGACTTGAACGCCGCCTCTCGGGTCTCGGTGTTCTGCATGCCGCGGAATACCACCCGATCGAGATACGGCTTGCCCTTCTGCCAGTAGTCCGGGTTGCGTTCGACCACGAAGCGGCTGTTGCGCACCCATTCGACGAACTTGAACGGCCCGGTGCCCACGGGCTTGATCCCCACGCCCTGCGGGTCGGCCTTGAACGCGGTCGGCGACACCATGATCCCAGGTGCGTCGGCGAGGATGGTCGGCATCGCCGCATTCGACGCCTTCAGGGTGATCTCGACCGTCAGCGGGTCGAGCGCCTTCCACCCCTGGAACACGGCCAGCAACTGCAGGCAGCGGCAACGGTTGGCCGGGTTGCTGGTGCGGTCGAGGTTGGCGACCACCGCGGCGGCGTCGAACGGCGTGCCGTCGTGGAACTTGATGCCCGGGCGCAGCTTCAGACGCCAGGTCTTCAGGTCGTCGGACGCGGTATAGCTCTCGACCAGCATCGGGACCGCCTGGCCCTTCGGATCGATGTCGAACAGCGACTCGTAGACCGGCGTCGACAGCTGCCGCTCGGTGAAGGTGCCGGTGCGGATCGGGTCGACGATCGCGGGATCCTGTGCCAGGCCCACCGAGATCGTGCCACCGGTCTTGGGCTGGGCGGCGACGGTCCCCGCCAGCGCGAGTCCCAGCAGGGTGGCAGCCAGGCGCGCGGCGCCGGTTCGGGGGCGCCGGGGATGCAGGCTCGTGGTATTGCGGATCGAGGTCATCGTTTCGTCTCCCGTGTTCGTTTGTGTGGTCACGTCAGAAAGGATCGGCGTGCGCGCCGGCTCAGGCGGCGACGGTCATCGGTTGTTCGGACCGGACAGGCAGCGGATGGTGACAGGCCACGAAGTGGCCCTTCATGTCACCGACCGCCGCGATCTGCGGCTCTTCCTGCGTGCACCGGTCGGTGGCACGCGGGCAGCGGGTTCGAAAGCGGCAGCCCGACGGCACTGCCAGCGGCGAAGGCGTCTCGCCGCGCGCCAGCTCGGGCCTGACGACGCGTCGGCTCGGCACGAGCGACGGAACCGACGCCAGCAGGGTGGCGCTGTAGGGATGGCGCGGCTGCGCGTAGAGCGCGTCGGCGGGGGCGATCTCGCAGATCTTGCCGAGGTACATCACCATCACCCGGTCGCTGATGCCCTTCACGACGCCCAGGTCGTGCGAGATGAAGAGCATCGTCAGCCCGTGCGCGGCCTTCGCGTCCTCGAGCAGGTTCAGCACCTGCGCCTGCACCGACACGTCGAGTGCCGACACCGGCTCGTCGCAGACCAGCAGATCGGGCCCCAGCGTCAGCGCCCGGGCGATGCTCACGCGCTGGCACTGGCCGCCGGACAGCTCGTAGGAGCGGCGCCCGCCGATCTGTTCACCGTCCAGGCCGACGCTGCGCAGCGTCTCGATGGCCTTCGCGCGACGCTGCGCAGCGTCGCCGCGCCCGGCGACCAGCAGCGGCATCTGGACGACGTCGAGGATGCTGTGTGCCGGATTCAACGACGACATCGGGTCCTGGAACACCATCTGCATCCGGAAGCGCAGCGCACGCAGGTGGGCGCCGCGTGCTCCGTATACCGACTCGCCGTCGAAGTGCACGCTGCCGCTGTCCGGTGCCGGCAGCGCCATCAAGGCGCGAGCCAGCGTCGATTTGCCCGATCCCGACTCGCCGACCACACCCAGCGTCTCGCCGCGGTACAGCTCGAGCGAGACGTCCGACAGTGCCTGCACGCGCCGTCCGCCTTTCGCGTGGAAGGTCTTGACCAGGTTGCGCGCCGTGAGCAGCGCGTCGTTGCCGCTCAGGTGTGCCGTGCCGCTACCCGCCATGCGATCCTCGTGCGCGTGTGTCCATCATTGCGTTCCTTTCAGGCTCGCGCCACGGGATGCCAGCACGCGTAGCCGTGCCCGGGTGCTGCCGATGCCCATGCCGGCTGCAGGCTGTCGCACTGCGCCGAGCGATGCGCGCAGCGCGCGGCGAATCGGCAGCCGGGCGGCGGCGCGATCAGGTCGGGCGGCTGCCCGTCGATCACCGGCAGGCGCACATGCGAAGGGCTGTCGGTGCGCGGCACCGATTCGAGCAGCGCCTGCGTGTAGCGCATGGCCGGGCGCTGCAGCACATCGCTGACTGTGCCGTGCTCGACGATCTTGCCGGCGTACATCACGGCGACGTCGTCGCACATCTCGGCAACCACGCCGAGGTTGTGCGTGATCAGCATCATGGCCATCGAGTGGGCGTCCTGCAGGCGGCGCAGCAGATCGAGGATCTGCGCCTGCACCGTGACATCCAGCGCGGTGGTCGGCTCATCGGCGATCAGCAGCCGCGGCGCGCAGGC
>DAONCJ010000156.1:0-7677 GCA_035401985.1 Burkholderiaceae bacterium
GCGGGTGCCCAACGTCAACTTGAAGCGATCACCGGGGAATCGGATCTCGTCCTGCACGAACAGACTGGCCTGCGACTGGTTCACCGAGGCGGGATTCAGGGACAGCAGGTTGGCACCGTCGAGCGTGTCGCTGCGATAGCGGTAGTTCAGGCCCCAGATCAGCTCCTGGTTGTTCGACAGACCGGTGCGGTGCTGAAACTCGACATCGCTCACCCGCTCACGCACGTTCGTGTATTCACGCCGCGCGGTCGAATCATGAAACATCTGCAGCGACAGGTCTGAAGTGAGCGACAGGGCACGCTGCCAGCGCGCCAGGATGTAGTGACCATCGAAGCTGCCGCGCTCGGGCAGCAGCGCACTGAGCGGCGACAGCGGATTGGGACTGCGGGCCAGACCGATGTTTCCGCCATAGGCGTCGCCCATGATCGTGAACTTGTCGCCCTGCGGCAGTTCCCAGTCGCCCCTGAACCCGGTGCGCCAGGTCCGCGAGTCGTCGCGTGCCGGTGCGCCGGTGGCCGCCAGCACCGACTGGTCGAAGCGCTCGCTGCGCGCATGAAAGCGCAGTGAACCGTGATCACCGGCACGGATGCCATAGCGCAGTCCGACCGCGCCCCTGTCTTCGGACCCCACGCGGATCGTCGCCAGTCCGCCCTCGGTGTCGCGGGCCGAACGGGTGATGCTGTTGATCACGCCGTTGACCGCATTCGCGCCCCAAAGGGTCGAACCCGGGCCGCGCAGTATCTCGATCCGCTCAATGTCCTCCAGCAGGAGGTTCTGCATGTCCCAGTAGGTGCCCGAGAAAGTCTGGGTGTAGACCGAGCGGCCATCGATCAGGACCAGCAGCTTGTTGGCCCACTGGCCGCTGAAGCCGCGGATCGTCACCGACGCGATGCCCCCGGCGATGCGCCCGACCTCGATGCCGGGCGCCTGCGCCAGCACCTCGGTCAGCCGCGTGGCGCCCGATCGCCGTATGTCCTCCTGGGTGATCACATGGATCGCGGCAGCCGTGTCGCTCAGGGCCTGCGTCTTCTTGGACACCGAAGTGACCCCGGTCTTCAGCAGGTCCTCGAGGCTGGTCTCGGTGAGGTCACCCTGGGCTTGGCCCCGGGAACAGACCGCCGCGAACGCGACGAGGATCAGTGCGCGGAGACTGTTGGCGTGCGATCGATTCATGCTGAGGATTCTTTGAATGCGGTTTCCGGGGAATACGTCATCTGCGGCTGCTCGAGCACCAGCCGTTCGAAGTCGGCGCTGGCCATCGGCCGGGCGAACAGGTAGCCCTGACCGACATCGCAGCCGGCCTCCTGCAGCCAGCGCAGCTGGCCTTCGGTTTCGATGCCTTCGGCCACCGTGGCAAGGCCGAGGTGGCGGGTCATCGCGATGATGGCGCGCACGATCGCCTCGTCGTCCCGATCGTTGCCGAGGTCGTGAACGAAGGCCTTGTCGATCTTGAGTACCGAAACCGGCAGGCGCTTCAGATACGCCAGCGACGAATGGCCGGTGCCGAAATCGTCGATCGCCAGCGTGATGCCCAGGCGGCGCAATGCGTCGAGCTGAGCCACGGTGTGCGGATGGTCGGCGTCGACCATGATCAGTGTCTCGGTGATCTCGACTTCCAGCGCACTGGGCGCCAGTCCGGTCTGCGCGAGCACCTGCTCGAACTGCGCGACAAAATTGGGATGCCACACCTGCGGACCGGCGACATTGATGGCCACATGGCTGATCGGAAGTCCCTGGAGCTGCCAGTCGCGCATCTGCCGGGCGGCGGCCTGAAGCACCCACATGCCCAGGTCCACGATCAGGCCCGACTCCTCGGCCAGTGCGATGAAGCGCCCGGGCAGCAGCAGCCCCTGCTCGGGATGGCGCCAGCGCACCAGCGCCTCCGCGCCGATGATCCGGCCGCTGTGCAGGTCCACCTTCGGCTGATAGAAGAGCTCGAACTCGCTGCGCAGCAGCGCCGTGCGCATCTCGTCCTCGAGCGCGAGCCGGTCGAGGATCGCGGCCGACATCTGCTCGGAATACACCTCGTACCGGTTGCGGCCCTGGTCCTTGGCCCGATACATCGCGGTGTCGGCGTTCTTGACCAGTTCCTCGACCGACTGCCCGTCGCGCGGATACAGGCAGATGCCGATGCTGGCCCCGACGACGAACCGGTAGCCATCGAGCGCGAACGGTTCGGCGAGCACATCGATGATCTTCTGCGACACCTTGCAGGCGTTCGCCAGCGACGGGTCGTCCGCCAGCACGAGCATGAATTCGTCTCCGCCGAGCCGGGCGATCATCGTGCGCTCGCTGACCACGTTGCGCAGCCGGCCGACCAGCGCGCACAGCAGCTTGTCGCCGACATGGTGGCCGAGCGAATCGTTGACGTTCTTGAAGCGGTCGAGGTCTACGTAGAGCACCGCCAGCGGCTTGGGCGGCTTGGTCCCGCGACCGATAAGCTCATCGAGGTGGCCGGTCAATGCGGTCCGGTTGGGCAGGCCCGTCAGCGCGTCATGGCGGGCCATGTGGTCGAGCTTGCGCTGCGAGCGCTTGATAGCGGTGATGTCCGAGAGCATCGCGACGTAGTGGGTCAGACGCCCGGCGGCATCGCGCAGCACACAGACGTTGAGCCAGAGATCGAACTCGTCGCCGTTGGCGCGCCATGCGCGGCGCTCGCCCTGCCAGTGACCGCTGGCCAGCAGCTCGGGGAGGATCCGCTCATGGAACTGGACATCGAAGAACTGCGCAGGGTCGCGCTGCAGATCGTCCAGCGAGTGGTCAGTGATCGTCGTGTAGGCCTGATTGACCTGCACCGGGCGCAGCGCGGCATCCGCGATCAGCACGCCCTCGCCGGTGCTCTCGACCACCCGCGACCACAGGCGCAGCGTTTCGCTGGCCCGCTGCCGCTCGGTGACATCCTGAATGCTGCCGACCCATCCCTGCACAGCACCGTCAGGGCCAAGGTTGACCCGCGCCACGACGTGAACCGCCCGCTCGCTGCGCCCGGGGGCGAACCAGCGCATGTCCCAGCTGATCTGCCGTCGGGTCGGACACAGGCGGGCCAGCGCCGAGACCACATGCGAACGGTCGTCGGGATGGATGCTGCGAAAAAAATCGGATTCCGACAGAGCCGCAATCGGCAGACCGAACTGGCGCATGGCCGACGGCGACAGGCTCAGCGAGCGCGCCTGCAGATCGAAAGCCCAGTGGCCCAGCTGGGCCAGGTCGAGCGCCTCGTCGAGCGTGCGCCGGTTTTCCTCGACCTCCTCGAACAGGTCGGCCGTCTTCATGATGAAGCGCACACGATGCGCCAGCAGCGCGAGATTCAGGGGCTTGGCGATGAAGTCGGTTGCGCCCGACTCGAATGCGGCGTCGATGGCCGATACATCGTCGTCACCCGTCATCATCACGATCGGCGTGCGCTGGTAGGCGGGAAGCACGCGCAGCTGGCGGCACAGCCAGAAGCCGTCCTCGCCGGGCATCTGCACATCGACCATGAAGAACCGCACCGACCTCTGCCTCGCCATCGCCAGGGCGCTTTCGGCGTCCTCGGCACGCAGCACTTCGAAGCCCTGGCGCATCAGCGCGGCAGCGGCCAGCGCCCGCGTGGTCCCGTCGTCGTCGACAACCATGGCGAGGCGGGTGACCGAAGCGGGAGCGGGGGGAGGAGGCATGGGCAGCGAGAGAGGATCCTGCCGGCGCTGCAACACGCAGACGCCCGCAAGATCAGTGCCCTGATTATCCGGCGATGCCCCCCGGCGAAAACGCCGAACAGCGCCGGTCGACTGGAGCTTTAGCCCGCTCGGCGCCTCAGCCGGCCAATCTGCTGCGCAACAGGTCGTTGACCGCCTGGGGATTGGCCTTGCCCCGGCTGGCCTTCATGACCTGACCGACGAGCGCATTGAAAGCCTTCTCCTTGCCCGCGCGGAATTCTTCGACAGACCGGGGATTGGCTTCGAGCACCGCGGCGACCAGCGCCTCAAGGGCGTTCGGATCGCTGATCTGGCGCAGACCGCGCGCGTCGATCTCCTGGTCGACCGCTTCGTCGGCCGCGCCGGGTGCCTGCCACAGCGCCGCGAACAGGTCCTTGGCAATCTTGCCCGAGATGGTGCCGTCGAGAATGCGGGCGGCCAGGCGCGCGAGCTGGGCCGGGCGGACCGGCGCAGCGGCGATGTCGAGGCCGTCGCGATTCAGGGCGCCGGCCAGATCGGCCATCATCCAGTTGGCCAGCAGTTTTCCCTGGGCCTGTCGGGCGGGGGCATCGGCGGGCGGGTTCAGCGCCGCCAGAGCGGCCGCCGCGCGTTCGAAATACTCGGCCATTTCACGGGAACTGGTCAGTACCGTGGCGTCATAGCTCGACAGCGAGTACTGACTTTCCAGGCGACCGCGAATGGCCTTGGGCAGTTCGGGCAGCGACGCCTTCACCGATTCGATCCAGGCGGCATCGATGGCCAGCGCCGGCAGATCGGGATCCGGAAAATAACGATAGTCCTGAGCGTCTTCCTTGCTGCGCATGCTGCGCGTCTCGTCGCGGTCGGGGTCGTACAGTCGCGTCTCCTGAACCACCCGCCCGCCGTCCTCGATCAGTTCGATCTGGCGGCGGACTTCGAAATCGATCGCGCGCTCGAGGAAGCGGAACGAATTCAGGTTCTTGATTTCGCAGCGCGTGCCATAGGCTTCCGGCCGACGGGCCGCACCGACACATTGGCATCGCAGCGGAACGAGCCCTCCTGCATGTTGCCGTCGCAGATGCCCAGCCACATGACCAGGGCATGGAGGGTGCGCGCATAGGCCACCGCTTCGCGCGACGAGCGCATGTCGGGCTCGGTGACGATCTCGAGCAAGGGAGTGCCGGCCCGGTTCAGGTCGATACCGGACATGCCATGGAAGTCTTCGTGCAGTGACTTGCCGGCGTCTTCTTCGAGGTGGGCCCGGGTCAGGCGCACGGTCCGGCTGGCGGGCTGTCCGTCCTGTTCCCACACGACATCGACGCTGCCTCCCAGGACCACCGGGATCTCGAACTGGCTGATCTGATACCCCTTGGGCAGATCGGGGTAGAAATAGTTCTTGCGCGCGAACACCGAGCGTGGCGCCACGGCGCCGCCCACGGCCAGGCCCAGGCGGATCGCGCACTCGACGGCCTTGCGGTTCATCACCGGCAGCACGCCGGGCAGGGCAAGATCGACGGGGCTGGCCTGCGTGTTGGGCGACGCGCCAAACGCGGTCGACGAGCCCGAGAAGATCTTCGAGCGCGTGGCGAGCTGCGCATGCGTCTCGAGCCCGATTACAACTTCCCACTGCATTGCGGTTGCCTCGCTAGATTGGTCGTCGGGACGGACTGGATCGCCCTTGCGGCAGTCGGTATGGGCCGCAACGGCGGCAAAGACTCAACGGTCGGTCCGGGCGCAGGCGCCTGACGCGGGATCGAACATCACCGGCCAGGCCTGTTCGTAGATGCCGCCGCTGCAGCGCTTCTGGCATCCGGCGTGCGCCAACGTGATTCTGCGCGGATCCTGCCAGACCATCAGCTTGCAGCCGCTGCCATCGCGTGCCATCAGTTCGATGTGCGGGGCGCTGCGGGTCTGCTGGAAATCGGCGTGGTCGAAACGGCAGCTCCCCTTGCGCCCGACCCAGAGCTGCCAGGCCAGCGAGCGGACTTCGTTGTCGCGCACGAGCAGACTGGCCTCTTCGCGAAAGCCATCCTCCTCGGCCTGCTTGCATTGTCCATTGAGATCGATGCGCCGGTCGGCAATCGGCGCCGGACGCCCGCGTCCGGCGGAGGGCCGGGCCGCGGCCAGCGGCGCCGATTGGCCAGCCGACCCGGAATAAGGCGCTGCCGACGAGACGCTGCCCGGCGTGCCCTGGACGATCGGGGCGGGCGGGCGACCCGGCGCCGCGCAGGCCGCCAGCGCCAGCCCCAGCAGCACGGCGGCGACCAGACGCAGGCGCTGGCTGGACGCGGCCATCAGACGGCTCCCGCCGGGCGCCGCGCATGCCAGTCGGTGACCTGCTGATAGCGGTGGGCGACGTTCAGGAGGCGCGCCTCGTCGAACACGCGCCCGATCAGCTGCATGCCGACCGGTCGGCCCTGCGCGCCGAGACCCACCGGCATCGACAAGCCCGGCAGGCCGGCCAGCGAGGCCGGCAGCGTGAAGATGTCCGCCAGGTAGTCGCGCACCGGATCGTCGCTGTGCTCGCCCAGGTTCCAGGCGACCGTGGGGGAAACCGGGCCGGCGATGACGTCGACCGTGTCCAGCACGGCGCGGAAGTCGTCGGCGATCAGCCGGCGCAGCTTCTGGGCCTGCAGGTAATAGGCATCGTAATAGCCGTGCGAAAGCACATAGGCGCCCACCAGGATGCGTCGCTTGACCTCCGCGCCGAAGCCCTCGGCTCGGGTGCGCGCATACATGTCGGCCAGATCGGTGTACTGGCTGGCCCGATGACCGTAGCGCACGCCGTCGAAGCGGCTCAGGTTGCTGGACGCCTCGGCCGGCGCAATGACGTAGTACGCAGGAATGGCCAGCGCGGTGCGCGGCAGCGAAACATCGACCGTGACCGCGCCCTGGGCGCGCAGTTCCGCCAGGGCCGCCTCGATCGGAGCCCTGACGTCGGCACTGAGCCCTTCGCCGAAGAATTCGCGCGGCAGGCCGATGCGCAGGCCCTCCAGCGGCCGATCCAGGTCGCGCCCGAAATCCTCGGGCGGCTTCTGGATGCTGGTCGAGTCGCGTTCATCGAAACCCGACATCGCCGAAAGCAGCAGCGCGCATTCACTGGCCGAGCGGCCCATCGCCCCGCCCTGGTCCAGGCTGGAGGCGAACGCGATCATGCCGAAGCGGCTGACCCGACCATAGGTGGGCTTGATGCCCGTGATGCCGCACATCGAGGCCGGCTGACGAACCGAGCCGCCGGTGTCGGTGCCGGTCGCCAGCGGCGCCAGATCCGCGGCCACCGCGGCGGCCGAGCCGCCGGAGGATCCGCCCGGGATTGCCATCGGGTCCCAGGGGTTGCGCACCGGCCCGAAATAAGAATTTTCGTTCGCCGACCCCATGGCGAATTCATCGCAGTTGGTCTTGCCCAGGCAGACGGCGCCTGCGGCCTCCAGCCGGCTGACGACGCTGGCGTCGAACGGACTGACGTAGTCGGCCAGCATCCGCGAGGCGGCGGTTGACCGCCAGCCGCGCGTGACGAAGATGTCCTTGTGGGCCACCGGAATGCCCAACAGCGGCGCCCGCTCGCCGGCGGCCAGGCGGGCGTCGGCCGCGCGCGCCTGCGCCAGCGTGAGCTCGGGCTGCACGTCGATGAAGGCATTGAGCGTGCTGGCCTCGATGCGGGCCAGGAAGGCCTGGGCGAGCTCGACGGCGCTGAGCGCCCCGCTGTCGAGGTCGGCACGCAGCGCGGAGACCGGACGGGTATGCAGGGTCATCGGATCACTCGATCACTCGGGGAACCAGGTACAAGCCCTGCTCGGTGGCGGGCGCGACCTGCTGATAGCTGTCGCGGGCATCGGATTCGGTCACCTGATCGTCGCGCAGGCGCAGACTGAGGTCGATCGGATGGGTCATCGGCTCCACGCCGGTGGTGTCGATCGCCTGCAGCTGCCCGATCAGTTCGAAGACCGAATTGAGCTGCGCCAGGGTGCGCTCGGCCTCCTGCGCGGAGAGCTCCAGCCGCGCCAGAATGGACAGGCGGGCGACG
>DAONCJ010000157.1:0-7676 GCA_035401985.1 Burkholderiaceae bacterium
GGCCGGGCGCAGTTCAAGGGGTTGCTTGTTCAGCGGTCAGACCTCGACCCGGCCACGGCGGACCGAGATCCCGTCGATCGACGCGGGCGCTCCCCAGCGCCCGCCTGCTGCTCTCCCACCACGACCCGGGCCCTCCGGCTGCGGCCCGGGCGCGGGCAAACTCAGTCCGCCTGCTTGCGGAGGAAGGCCGGAATGTCCAGCCGCTCCACACCACTTTCCTCAAGCGCCTGCACCTGGGCGGCGGCCGAGGCGCGCGGGCTGCGCCAGACGGCCGGCTGGTCGTAGTCGTTGTAGTTGGTGTTCACCTGCAGCGTCGGCCGGTCGTCGGTGCCGGTGCGGCGGCTTTCGGTCGGCACCAGCACGGGACGGGCGACAGCGGCCTTGCGTCCGATGCCGGTGGCGACCACGGTCACGCGCAGCATGTCGCTCATCTCGTCGTCGAACACCGTGCCATGGATGATGGTGGCGTCGTCGGCGCAGAAAGCCTTGATGGTGTTGATGACGTCGTTGGTCTCGCGCAGCTTCAGGCTGCGGTTGGCCGTGATGTTCACGATCACCCCGCGCGCGCCGGACAGGTCCACACCGTCGAGCAGCGGCGAGGCCACGGCCTGCTCGGCGGCCAGGCGGGCGCGATCCAGGCCGGCGGCTTCGCCGATGCCCATCATGGCCTTGCCCTGCTCGCCCATCACGGTGCGCACGTCGGCGAAGTCGACGTTGACCAGACCCGGCACGTTGATGATCTCGGCGATGCCGGCCACCGCGTTGTGCAGCACATCGTCGGCACGCTTGAATGCGTCCTCGAGGCTCGCATCCTCGCCCATCACATCGAACAGATTTTCGTTCAGCACCACGATCAGCGAATCGACATGCTCGACCAGCTGGTCGATGCCCTGTTCGGCGATCTGCATCTTGCGGTTGCCCTCGAAGTGGAAGGGCTTGGTGACCACGCCCACCGTGAGGATGCCCAGTTCCTTGGCGATCTGGGCGATCACGGGCGACGCGCCGGTGCCGGTGCCCTTGCCCATGCCGGCGGTCAGGAAGACCATGTTGGCCCCTGCCAGCGCCTCGCGGATGCCCGCATCGGCGGCCTCGGCGGCGGCGCGCCCGGCATTGGGATTGGCGCCTGCGCCCAGCCCCTGGTCGCCCAGCTGGATGATGCGTCCGGCCTGCGAACGCGACAGGGCCTGACGGTCGGTGTTCAGGGCGATGAATTCGACGCCTTCGACGCCGCGCGAAATCATGTGATTGACGGCATTGCCGCCAGCGCCGCCGACGCCGACGACCTTGATCACGGCGCCGTCGACTTCAGACTCGATCATTTTGAAAGACATGGGTGGCCTCCTTCTTTAACTCGTGGGGACTGGGGTGGGGGAGTGGTTTGAATCTGGTTCGCTCTAGAAATTTCCGACGAACCAGTCCTTCATTCGACGCATGGTTTCCTTGAAGTTTCCCGACTGCTCGGCGGCCTTGCGGCCGCGCAGCCGTTGCGCGCGGGCCTCTTCGAGCAGGCCGACGGCGGTCGCAAAGCGCGGGTTGCGCACCACGTCGGCCAGGCCGCCGCCATAGCTGGGCAGACCCAGACGGACGGGCTTCAGGAAGATGTCCTCGGCCAGCTCGACCATGCCGGGCATCAGGGCCGTGCCGCCCGTGACGACAATGCCCGATGACAGCAGCTCTTCGTAGCCGGACTCGCGGATCACCTGATGGACCAGCGAGCAGAGCTCTTCGACCCGCGGCTCGATGACGGCGGCGAGCGCCTGGCGCGACAGCTGGCGCGGCCCGCGGTCGCCGAGTCCGGGAACCTCGATGCGCTCGGAGGGGTCGGCCAGCACCTGCTTGGCCAGCCCGTGCTGCAGCTTGATTTCTTCGGCTTCCGGCGTGGGCGTGCGCAGCGCCATGGCGATGTCGTTGGTGATCTGGTCGCCGGCGATCGGGATCACCGCCGTGTGCCGGATGGCGCCGCCGGTGAAGATCGCGATGTCGGTGGTGCCGCCGCCGATGTCGACCAGCGCCACGCCGAGTTCCTTCTCGTCCTGACTGAGCACCGCCATGCTCGAGGCCAGCGGCTGCAGGATCAGGTCAGCCACTTCGAGACCGCAGCGGCGCACGCACTTGACGATGTTCTGCGCCGCCGACACCGCGCCGGTGACGATGTGCACCTTGACCTCGAGGCGCACCCCGCTCATGCCGATCGGCTCGCGGATGTCCTCCTGGCCGTCGATGATGAACTCCTGCGGCAGCACATGGACGATCTGCTGGTCGGTCGGGATGTTCACCGCCTTGGCCGTCTCGATCACGCGGGCCATGTCGGCCTCGCTGACTTCCTTGTCCTTGATCGCGACCATGCCGCTCGAGTTGAAGCTGCGGATGTGGCTGCCGGCGATGCCGGTGTACACCGTCCGGATCTTGCAGTCGGCCATCAGTTCGGCCTCCTCGAGAGCGCGCTGGATCGAGGCGACGGTGGTCTCGATATTGACCACCACGCCCTTCTTCAGGCCCTTCGAGTCGTGCTGACCCAGACCGACGATCTCGTAGCGCCCGTCGGGCAGCATCTGCGCGACGATAGCGACGATCTTCGAGGTCCCGATGTCGAGCCCCACGATCAGATCATTCGAATCCCTGGCCATGTCTTTTATCCGCCTGCCTTCATGCTGCTGTTTGTCATCGGCCGTTTTGCCACCGCGTGCCGCTTCGATGTCGTGAAATTCATGGGTAGGCCGCGCCCTGTTCGCTGAACGCTGCCAGCAGCGCCGAGCCTTCGCCGGCCGGCAGGCGCGCCGTGTCGTCCTTCGAGACGCCGGCCGCACCCGGCTTGCCGCTCACCGGCCCCGGCACCATCGCGCGCACTGCAAACCCGTTGGGATAGCGCAGATCGACGATCTGGGCGCGCTCTGCCAGCCGGGCCTTGACCCTCGGGTAGGCACGGACCCAGCGGGCGACGCGCTCCTCGATCGGCAGACCCTGGTCGCGGCCCAGCATCAGCCGGGTGCCGTCGTCGAGTTGCGCGGCCCATGCGTAGCGTGCCGAGAGGACCAGCGCCTGCGGTGTGCGGCCCAGCGGCGCGAGCCACCGGCGCATTTCCTCGTAGCGGGTGAGGACCCGTGATTCGCTGCCCGGCGGGCCGGCGAAGTGGGGCAGCGGACCATCCTCCTCGGCCTCGGCCAGATTGGCGGTGTACAGGTCGCCGAACGTGTTGAGCAGCCGGCCATCCCCCCACAGTGCCAGAGGGCGATGCTCCTCGATCGACACTTGCAGGCGGTTGGGCCAGATCCGGCGCACGGTTGCCCGACGCACCCAGGGCACCTGCTCGAAGTTGGCCCGCAGGGCGTCGAGATCGACCGTGAAGAAATTGCCCTTGAGCTTCTGGTGCACCGCCTGCCCCAGCAGCAGCGAGGACACATGACGCATCTCGGTGCCGGGCATGGCATCGATCGACACGCTGCGCAAGGCATGCGCCGGCCGCTGCACCAGCCACCAGCCGCCGCAGGCCAGCGCAGCCGCCAGCGTCAATGCGATGAGGCTGTTGGCCAGCATGTTCAGCAGGCGGGTGTCATGCCAGAACTTCACGCGGCGCCCCCTATCTTGAGGCTGGCGCCGGCCAGCACCTGCAGCACCAGATCTTCATAGCTGAGACCGACCGCGCGGGCGGCCATCGGCACCAGCGAATGGTCGGTCATGCCCGGCGAGGTGTTGACCTCGAGCAGGAAGGGCTGGTTGTCGCGGGCCCGCAGCATCAGATCGACCCGTCCCCAGCCCGCGCAGCCGATCGCCCGGTAGGCAGCCACTGCGAGCGCCTGCACGGCCTCGGTGACACCGTCGGCAAGCGGCGCCGGGCACAGGTACTGGGTGTCGTGCGTGTTGTACTTGTTCTCGAAGTCGTAATTGCCACCCGGCGCGCGGATCTCGATCACCGGCAGGGCCTGCGCGCCCGCCCCTGCGCCGAGAATGGCGACAGTCAGCTCCGGCCCCTCGATGAACGCTTCGGCCAGCACCTCGTCGTCATAGCGGGCCGCGGTCTCGAAGGCTTCGTTCATCTCCGAATAGCCGACGACCTTGCTGACGCCCAGCGTGGAGCCCTCGTGGGGCGGCTTGACGATCAGCGGCAGCCCCAGGTGATCGGGCACCTCGCGCAGCACATCGCCCCGGCGCAGCACCATCGAAGGCGGCGTGGACAACCCGCGCGCGGTCCAGATCTCCTTGGTGCGCACCTTGTCCATCGCGATGGCCGATGCCAGCACGCCCGAACCGGTGTACGGAATGCGCAGCAGTTCCAGCGCGCCCTGCACGGTGCCGTCTTCGCCATAGCGGCCATGCAGTGCGATGAAGGCGCGCTCGAAGCCGTCACGACGCAGATCGTCCAGGGCGCGGTCGGCCGGATCGAAGGGATGCGCATCCACACCCTTGCGCTGCAGCGCAGCCAGCACCCCGCTGCCCGAGCGCAACGAGATCTCACGCTCGGCTGACCGGCCGCCGAACAGCACGGCGACCTTGCCCATGGCGCGCGGATCAGGCTGGTGCATTGCTGTCTCCGGTGGCGGCGTCAGCGGTCACGGCGGCCATCGCCTTGACCTGCGCGGGAACGGCGCCTATCGTGCCGGCGCCCATCGACAGCACCACGTCGCCGTCGCGCGCCACGTCCAGGATGGCGCGGGCCATCACGCCGATGTCCTCGACGAACACCGGCTCGACATGTCCGGCGACCCGCAGCGAGCGGGCCAGCGCACGGCCATCGGCCGCCACGATCGGCGGCTCGCCGGCGGCATAGACCTCCGACAGCAGCAGGGCGTCCGGCGTGGAGAGCACGCGCACGAAGTCCTCGAACAGGTCGCGGGTGCGGGTATAGCGGTGCGGCTGGAACGCCAGCAGCAGGCGTCGGCCGGGAAACGCCCCGCGCGCCGCGGCGAGGGTCACTTCCATCTCGACCGGATGATGGCCGTAGTCGTCGATCAGCGTGAAGTTGCCGCCGTCGCGCGCCGGGATCTCGCCGTATCGCTGGAATCGGCGACCCACCCCATGGAACTCGGCCAGGGCGCGCAGAATGGCCTCGTCCGGAACACCGAGTTCGTCGGCGACGGCAATCGCGGCCAGCGCGTTGCGCACGTTGTGCACGCCGGGCGTGTTCAGGACCACTTCGAGCGGCTCGCGGCGCACGCCATTGACCCGCTGCAGCGTGAAGCGCATCTGCGCCCCGTCAGCGCGCACGTCGGTCGCCCGGAACTGTGCCTCGGGCGCGAGACCGTAGCTGATCACCGGCTTGGACACGAAGGGCAGGATCTCGCGGACATGGGCGTCGTCGATGCAGACCACCGCCGCCCCGTAGAAGGGCAGCCGCTGGGTGAATTCGACGAAGGCCTGCTTGAGCCGGGCCAGATCGTGTCCGTAGGTCTCCATGTGATCGGCGTCGATGTTCGTGATCACCGCGATCATCGGCGTGAGGTTCAGGAACGACGCGTCGGATTCATCGGCCTCGACCACGATGTAGTCGCCGCTGCCCAGCCGTGCGTTGGCACCCGCACTGACCAGTCGGCCGCCGATCACGAATGTCGGATCGAGCCCGCCGGCCGCGAGGATCGACGCGACCAGACTGGTGGTGGTGGTCTTGCCGTGCGTGCCGGCGATGGCGATGCCCTGCTTGAGCTTCATGAGCTCGGCCAGCATCAGCGCCCGCGGCACCACCGGGATGCGGCGGGCTCGCGCCGCCATCACTTCGGGATTGTCGCCGCGCACGGCCGTCGACACGACCACGCAGTCGGCGCCGTCGATGTGCTCGGCCGCATGGCCCTGAACGACCGTTGCGCCCAGCTCGGCCAGACGCCGGGTGGTGGCATTGGCGGCCGCATCCGACCCGCTGATCCGGTAACCGAGGTTGAGCAGCACTTCGGCAATGCCGCTCATGCCGGAGCCCCCGATGCCGACGAAATGGATGTGACGGACCTTGTGCTTCATGAGGGGACTCGGGTGTTCTGTGCGATCGATTCGCACACATCGGCCACCTGGCAGGTGGCATCGGGACGGGCCGCGGCGCGGGCCTTCATCG
This sequence comes from Burkholderiaceae bacterium, assembly GCA_035401985.1. GTDB lineage: Bacteria > Pseudomonadota > Gammaproteobacteria > Burkholderiales > Burkholderiaceae_E > Quisquiliibacterium. Next base: position 6,038 of record DAONCJ010000157.1, read on the forward strand.
CCATGTCGAGAAGCTGCGTCCGGTCGAGGCCGGCCAGCAGTTGCGCCAGGTGCTCTGCGCTGGCCTGCGGTTGCGGCACGAGCCAGGCCGCGCCGCGCTCGGACAGGAAGCGGGCATTGCCCGTCTGGTGATCGTCGACCGCATGCGGCAGCGGCACGAGGATGCTGGCCACGCCGGCCGCCGCCAGCTCGGCCACGGTCATAGCACCGGCGCGGCAGACCACCAGGTCGGCGCCGGCCAGTTCGGCCGACATGTCGTCGATGAATTCGCGCACATCGGCCGCCACCCCGGCCTGCCGGTAGCGCTCGGCCAGCTGCTCGCGATGTCCGCGGCCGCTCTGGTGGACCACGGTCGGGCGCTGCGCGGGACTGATCAGTGCGAGGGCCGCCGGCAGACGTTCATTGAGCGGCTGGGCGCCCAGGCTGCCGCCCACGACCAGCACCCGCAAGGGACCTGTCCGACCCCGGAAGCGCTGCTCGGGCGGCGCCATGGAGGCGATGTCCTCGCGCACCGGATTGCCGGTCCACTGGGCATCGGGCAGGGCGTCGGGGAAGGCCACGAGCACCCGGTCGGCGATCCGCGCAAGCACCCGGTTCGCCATGCCGGCAACGGAATTCTGTTCGTGCAGGACCAGCGGGCGTCCTGTCAGGCGGGCCATCAGGCCGCCCGGGAAGCTGACATAGCCGCCCATGCCCAGCACGACCGCCGGCCGCACCGCACGCAGCGCGCGCCCGCTCTGCAGACAGGCCCGCAGCAGGTTCCACGGCAGAGTGAACAAGGTCTTCAGGCCCTTGCCCCGCAATCCGCCAAAACGCACTGGCTGCATGGTGATGCCATGGCGCGGCACGAGGCCGGCCTCCATGCCGTCGGGATTGCCGAGCCAGACCACATTCCACGCGCGTGCGCGCATTTCGTTCGCCACAGCCAGTCCGGGCATCACATGCCCGCCCGTGCCCCCGGCCATGATCAGGATGGTGCGACTCATCGCGGGCGCGCTCATCAGACGGCACCCCGCATGAACGACGGGTTTTGGAAACTCATGCGGCACCCCGCATGAACGACGGGTTTTGGCTCCGGCCGCTCGCTGCCGCTCGCTTGACTTTGCTGCGCAAAGTCAGCCTGCACCGAAACAGGAAACTCATGCGGCACCCCGCATGAGTTTCCTGTTTTCGAAGTCGACGCGCAGCAGGATGGCGATGGCCACGCAGTTGACCAGCACGCCCGAGCCTCCATAGCTCATCAGCGGCAGGGTCAGCCCCTTGGTCGGCAGCAGCCCGACATTCACGCCCATGTTGATGAAAGCCTGAAAGCCCAGCCACAGGGCCACGCCCTTGGCCACCAGACCGGCGAATACGCGGTCGATCGCAATCGCCTGGCGTCCGATCTCGAAGGCGCGGCGCGTGAACCAGTAGAAGAGCCCGATCACCACGAGCACGCCGGCCAGACCGAGCTCCTCGCCGATCACGGCCAGCAGGAAATCGGTGTGCGCTTCGGGCAGGTAGTGGAGCTTCTCGATGGAGCCGCCCAGACCGACACCGAAGATCTCGCCCCGCCCGAAGGCGATCAGCGAATGCGTGAGCTGGTAGCCCTTGCCGAGCGGATCGGCGCCGAGCATGCCGCCGGGCGCCCCATGCGCGTC
>DAONCJ010000158.1:0-7635 GCA_035401985.1 Burkholderiaceae bacterium
ACACGATGTGGCTCGCCGACGGCAGTCCTCGCGCCACCCCGCGCTGATACGGCGGCTCACCCGATTGCCGCAAACAGGTCGCGACCTTGCGGTTTTCTGGTCGGTCTTCTTGCTGTTCTGGTCTTTCTGATCGTCGGTGCAGCTGGATTTTCTCCGTCCGCCGCCGCGCAGGGCGAGCCTGCGCTTCCGGCTGACCCCGCGGCACTGACCGATCCCACGCCGGGCGTCTCGTCCTCACGGCCTCGGCCTGCCGCGCCGGTCGACGAGACCGATTCATCCGGTGAGGCCAGCTCGGCGGCCCGGGCGCGCGCCGGTGCCCGCCGGGTCAACTACCAGCTTCAGATCGAATCACCGCCCGAACTGACCGAGGCGCTGCGCACGCGCACGCTGCTGGGCCGCTGGCGTGAAGATCCGGACTTTTCGGCGGAGCAGCTGCCGCTTTTTGTGACGCGTGGGCAGGAGGAGGCGCTGGCCATCGCCCAGGCTGCCGGGTTCTTCTCGGCCAGCGCGGTGGTGACACTCATCGAGCGCGTCTCGTCGGCCGACATTCCCACGGTGCGCATCGTCGTCGATGCGGGGGCGCGCACCACCGTGGCCGGCTTCACGCTCACGGTGGCGGGTGCGGCGCAGGGGACACCGATCGAAAGGAAGCTGGCCTCCGACTGGCCGCTGTCGGCCGGCACCTTCTTTCGCACGGCCGAATGGGACCTGGGCAAGCGGCTGCTGATCGAGGCCCTGCAGTCCCAGGGCTACCTGCGGGCTCGCATCTCCGACAGCAAGGCGCGGGTCGATGCCGAGCTGACGTCGGCGGTGCTCTCGGTGACGGTCGACAGCGGACCCCGCCTGCAGTTCGGGCCTCTGGTGGTCAAGGGCCTGAGTCGTTATCCGCGCTCGATCGTCGACGACCTGCGGCCGTTTCGCGAAGGCGACCCCTATACGCTGGACGAGGCCTTGCTGTTCCAGCAGCGCTTGCGCGGCACCCCGCAGTTCGCCTCGGCCACCGTGCTGCCCGACCTGACCGCGATCGAGGGTGATCCGAATCTCGTGCGGGTGCCGGTGATGGTCGAGCTGGCGGAGCGCCAGCAGCAGCGGGTCACCGGGGGGCTGGGCTATTCGACCGACCAGGGAGCGCGCGGACTGATAGGGTATGAACACCGCAATCTGCGCGATCGGGGCTGGTCGCTCGAGTCGGGACTGCTGCTCGAGTCGCTGCGAACGCGCGGGTTCGCGACGGTGCGCACCCCGCAGGACGACAAAGGCCATTACTGGCAGGGCGGACTGCGCATCGAAAGCCTCGACACGCTGGGCGAGTTCACCCGCACGCAGACCGCCTACGTCGGGCGGGGCACGCGCAGCGAAGTGGCCGACCATTTCGTGTCGCTGCAATACCAGACGGAGGCGAGCGAGATCGACGCAGGCGAGGGGCAGCGCACCCGCGATCGGCGCGCCGCACTCACGCTGGGCTGGGCCTGGAGCCTGCGCCGGCTCGATTCGCGGGTCGATCCACGCGATGGCTACACCATCAGCACCCAGTTGTCGGGGGCGGTGAAGGGGCTGGGGTCGGACCGCAGCTTCGTGCGTCTGTATGGTCGGGCGATGCGGTTCTGGCCCATGCCCGTGGACAGCAAGCTGGCCGGGGGCATCCTGATCGGCCTGGTCGAGGCAGGCTGGGTGATCTCCCAGGAGCGGGGCGACATTCCGTCGCAGAACCTGTTCCGGGCGGGCGGTGCACAGTCTGTGCGCGGTTACCGCTACCTGGGGCTTGGCTTGAAGCAGGGCGACGCCATCGTCGGCGGGCGGGTCCTGGCGCTGGGCAGCATCGAGTATCAGCATCCGGTCACTGGCAACTGGTATGGCGCCGCCTTCGTCGATGTCGGCAACGTGGTCGACGAAGTCTCGCAGTGGCGCCCGGCGGTGGGCTATGGCGTTGGCGTGCGGTGGCGCTCGCCCATTGGGCCGATCAACCTGGACGTGGCCTATGGCGAGCGTGACCGCCGGGTTCGCGCGCACTTCTCGGTGGGGTACAGTTTTTGAGCGCCGCTGCGCCCAGTCCCGCGCCCGCCGGGTCGCCCCCGCCGTCCCCGACGCGGCAGCGCAAGGGGCGGGGCTGGTGGATCCTGCTGGCGGGCGTGATGGCGGTGCTGGCCGTCGGTGGCATTGCGGTCTGGCAGGCGCAGGAGCGTCTGCTGATCTACGCGATCGGTCGGGCAGTGCAGGCCACCGGCGGCCGCCTCTCCGTGGAGAATCCGCGTGGCACCCTGCTGCAGGGCGCACGTGTCGATCGCCTCCAGTGGACCGACCCCAAGGGCATGCACGCCGATCTTCGCGACCTGCAGCTGCAATGGCGCTGGCGCTCGCTGCTGCGCGGCCGCCTCGTGCTTGACAGCGTGAATGCCCGCGAGCTCACCTTGACCCTGGGCGCCAGCGACGGGCCGACCGTGCTGCCCACCTCGCTGGCGCTTCCTGTGCCCCTGGACGTGCGCTCGTTGAAGCTGGCACGGCTGCGCATCGAAGCGCCGGGCAGCGATCCGCTGGTGTTCACCGGGATCGAGCTGCGCGCCGACTACGCACCGGGGCGCATCCGGGTCGAGCGGCTCAGCCTGTCATCGCCCTGGGGGGACGCCACGCTGCAGGGCAGCCTGGCGGATGCGCCGCCGTTCGAGACAACGGCCCAACTCAAGGGACGCGCGAACTGGCAGTCGGCAGCGATCGATCTTCAGGCCAGCGGGCCGCTCGAGTCGCTGCGCTGGACGGGAAACGCGGTGGTCGCGGCGGCCCCCGGGCGCCCCGCGGCCACCGTGAGCGCTGCCGGGCAGCTCCATCCGTTTGCCCCACGCGTGCTGAGCCCGGTGGCCCTGACGGCCGACGGCTTGAGCGCAAGCCTGTTCGGACTGGACGCCGTGAAGCGCGGCGTGTTCGACGGCGAAGGCCAGATCGACTGGCGCAGCGACGCGCCGGCGCAGGGCGTGCGGGCGCAGCTGGAGTTGCGAAATCGCGATCCGGCGCCGGTCGACGCCGGCGGCCTGCCCCTGTCGCGCGTGTTCGCCCAGGGGCGGTGGGTGGACGGTCGGCTGCGCATCGATGAGCTCCGGGCCGCAACGACGGGCATGACCGATTTCAACCTGGCCGGGTCGCTGGCCATCGATCCGTCGCGACCGATCACCCTGCCGTGGATGACCCTGCCGGCGATCACCGCCGATCTTCGGTTGTCCGCGGTCAGTGCACCGCTGCTCGATTCGCGGCTGCCGGCCGGCCGGGTCTCGGGTCGCCTCAAAATCGATGACCGGCAATTCGACTTCGAGCTGTCCGATTCCCAGCGGGGCGCCCTGGCGCTGCAGGCGGCGGGACGGCTGGAGGGCGATCGGATCGAACTGGTTCGGGCGCAGGCGAGAGCCTTGCCGGGGCTGGAGCGGGCGCAGTGGCAGGCGCAGGGCTCGATCCAGATCGTTGCGCCCTGGACCGTCGATTTGAAGGGTCGGTTTGCCGGCGTCGATGTGGCTGCGCTGCAGGCCCTGCGGCCTGGACTGCTGGACCGGCCGCTGCAGGGCAGTGCCGACGGGCGCTGGGAGCTTGCGGGCGCGTTTGCCGATCCCGTGCTGGGGCGCGCGCTCGAGGGCGTGATCGAGATCGACAAGGGCGTGCTGCAAGGTCAGCCACTGCGCGGCCGGGCTGCCGGACGTCTCGAAGGCGAGCGTCTGCCACGGCTGTCGGTCGACCTGGCGCTGGGCAGCAGCCGGCTGTGGGCGCAGGGCGCCTTTGGACGGCCAGAGGACCGGCTGGAGTTCCGGCTCGATTCGACCTCGGTCGCCGCGCTGAGCGCGGCCGCCGGGCTGCCACCGCTGGACGGTGCGCTGAATCTTCGCGGCACCTGGCGCGGCACCCTCGAGCGGCCCGAACTGACGCTCGAGGGCAGCGCGTCGCGTCTGCGCATGGACGGGCAGTCGATCGGGCAGGCGAGCGTCAACGGTCAGCTCGATGACCGTCGGCTGTCGGTGAGGGCGCAGGCTAGCGATCTGATGCTCGGCGGTGAACGGATCGAGCAGCTCAACCTGCGCGCCGAGGGCACTCAGGCCGCCCATGTCGCCCACGTCGACGGGCGTCGCGGCCAGCAGCAGTTTGCGGCCGTGCTCGAAGGGGCGCTCAGTCCGCCGCGCTGGCAGGGGACGCTGAGGGAGCTTCAGTTGCGCGGTCCGGTGGCGCTGCGACTGCGCGAGCCGGCACCGCTTGCACTGGGTCCGAATGAGGTCGTTCTGGGCGCGGCGGTGTTCGAGGGCGAAGCCGGCACGGCGAGCCTGAGCCGCGGACAGTGGCAGGGCGGGCGCTTCGCGGTGGCCGGTCAGGCCAATCTGCGCAAGCTGGCCAGCCTGGCGCGCACCTTCGGCTTCGAGGCGCCCACGCTGCCTCCGGACGTCGATCCGGATGCGGTCACGCTGGACCTGAAAGTGGATCTCGCGGGCAGCAGCACCCGCGACGTCAGCGGCAGCCTGGCGGTCCGGATGATTCCACCGGTGGGCTTGAACGGCAGCGTCGACGCCGATCTCACCTTGCGCGAAGGACGGCTGGCCGGTCGCATCGATCTGCAGCTTCCGACGCTGTCGGTGGCCAACCGGTGGATCGGTCCCGAGTGGTCAGTCGACGGTCAGCTGCGGATGGCCGGCACCGTGTCCGGCACCCTGGCGCAGCCGCGGCTGGCGGGCGAAGTGCGCGGCGATGCCTTGCGGCTGGAGCAGCGTTCGCTGGGCTGGCGCTTGGGCGCCGGCACGCTGAGCGCACGCTTCGAGGGTGATCGCCTGCAGGTCGACCGGCTGCGGCTGTATTCGGGGCAGGCCGCCATCGACTCCGCCCGCGCCGCGCCGGTCGCCCTGGCCGCCGGTGCTCCGCCCCCGGGTGCCATCGATCTGGCCGGCGAGATTCGCCTGGCCGATCGCACCGGACGTTTCAGGATGAACGCGGCCGGTGCGTCGGTGCCGCTCGGTCCCGGGCAGCGGCTGGTGGTGTCGGGACAGGCGACGGCCAGCAGCCAGGCGGGGCGCTTCGAGGTGACCGGGCAGCTGCGCGCCGATGAAGGCCTGATCGAACTGCGCGGCGGCGACGCCCCGACGCTGCCCTCCGATGTCGAGATCGTCGGCCGGCCGCAACGGGTTGCGGGCAACGGCACAACCGGCGGGGCCGCCAATGGCGCGGCCAGCGCCCCGGCGAATGGCGCCACGGCCGGGGCCGGCAACGGCGCCGCTTCGGGCAAGCCATCTGCCGATGCGAGCCTGCGCATATTCTCGGATGTGGCGCTCGATCTTGGCGAGAAGCTCAGGGTGCGCGGCAGCGGCGTCGATGCACGCCTCACGGGAACCATCAACCTGCGCGGCACGCTGCCCGATGCGCCGCGCGCGTTCGGCACTGTGCGCGTGCGCGACGGCACGTATTCGGCCTATGGCCAGCAGCTGCAGATCCAGCGCGGCCGTGTGGTCTTCAACGGTGCGATCGACAACCCGCTGCTCGATATCGTCGCCGTTCGCCGCAATCTGCCGGTGGAGGCCGGTGTGGCACTGACCGGCACCGTGCTTGCCCCGCGGGTGCGCCTCACGTCGCAGCCCGACATGCCGGATGCCGAGAAGCTGTCGTGGCTGGTGCTGGGTGTGCCGCTGGAGGGCGCACAGACCGGCGCGCAGACCGCGGCCCTGCAGGCGGCTGCCGCGTCGCTGTTCGGAACCAGTGGCGGTGGACTGGCACGCTCGCTCGGACTCGATGTGCTGACCGTGCGCTCCTCGGCTGGCGCCGACAGCTTCGCCTCGTCGCCAGGCATGGCAGGGTTCAATCAGATGGGCGCCGTGCCGGGCCAGGTCTCGGGCAGCACGGTCAATGCCCCGGCCAGCGCCACGACGCAGAACGTCGTCACCATCGGCAAGCGACTCAGTTCCAAACTGCTGGTGACTTACGAACAAGGCTTGCGAGGCGTCTGGAACCTGCTGCGCATCCAGTACGACATCACCAGCCGGCTGTCACTGCGCGCGCAGACAGGCAGCGAATCGGCACTCGATGTGCTCTACCGGGTCTCGTTCGACTGACCCGCGGCGGGTGCCATTCGAGCGCTCAATTGGCCGGTGCGATTTCACCGATCGCTATGCCCGATTCGCCGGCCACCGAATACAGCAGATAGCAGCGCCCGTCCTCCTCGAAGATCGCCGGGTCGCGCAACTGGTTGACCGGCTGACCGATCGCACCGCGGAAGGACGGTGCAACCGGCAGATCGGCCCCCTCCCAGGGCCGCTCGGGTCGCAGCACTTCGACCGTGTTGCTGGCAGTCCAGCCGGTCCAGGGTCCGGACAGGTCAACACGCGAGCAGTAGATGACCTCCGGGGCATCGCTGACCCGGGTCCAGAAGATATCGAGGATGTCGCCGCGCACCCGCACGGCCGTGTGCCGCTGCAGCGCCTCGAACAGCACCGGGCCGCGTTCGAAGCCCGACAGGCCGTCGCGCGAGCGCAGCAGCACACCCGGCATGGCGAGCGCGTACTGGTGTTCGCGATGCGTGAACACCCTGAAATAGGACGGCCCGAGCAGTTCCTCGCGCGCCTCGAAATCCAGGCCATTCGATGAAGTCGCCACCCGGGTGAGCTGGCTGCGGAACGCCGCCAGGCCGTGGTAGTACATGACGATCCGGCGATTCGCATGGTCGACATGCACGTCGGGCGAGGCGATGTGCGGCAGCGTCGCGTCTTCGAGCAGGCCGGGAATGCCGGGAGTCCCCTCCGGTGCGAAGCCGGGCCGCGGCGCAAGCGCTGCGGCCTCGTGCGCCGGGCTGGGCGCCGTCAGCGGCTGCTGCGGGAACAGCGACTGCGCCAGGCTCAGGGAACCGGGCGTGTGGATGCGCCAGGGACCGGCGAGCGCATCGGCATAAGCGAGGCGGATGTAGCTGCCCTTGTGGTCAGCGAAATACAGGTAATAACGCCCGAGCCGATCGGGCACCCAGTCGGGCACGCGGATCAGCGACGGTCCCTGGATGTTGGCGCCCATCCGGTCGTCCATGCGGGCGGTGATGATCGGATTGCTGTCGAAGCGGCGCACCGTGTAGGCAGGCATCGGGATCTTTCCGGAGATGGGTTCAATCGGCCTGCAGCTTCAGGGCGCGCACCTGGTGCCCCAGGCGCTCGTGGTCGCGGACGATCATCTGACGGAACGGGCCGGCCGGCTGATCGAGCAGGATCAGGCCTATCCCCGCGAATCGCTCGACGATGTCCGGCTGGCGAAGCACCGACGAGACGGCCACGTGAATGCGCTCGGCGCGTTCGGCCGGCAGGCCGGCGGGGGCCAGGATGCCCATCCACGCGCTGAGTGGCTCGAACTTCGGCACGATCTCGCTGACGGTCGGCAGGTCCTTCAACTCGCGCAGCCGCTCGGTGCCGCCGATGGCAATCGGGCGCACCTTGCCGGCCTTCACCTGCGGCAGCACCACGGCCGACGACTCCTGCGCCATGTGGATCTGGCCGCCAATCACGTCGTTGAGCACCGCCACCGCCGCCTTGTAGGGCACGTGGCGCACGTCCAGACCCGTCAGGCTTTTCAGCGCCTCGATGTTCAGGTGCGGCACCGTGCCGCTGCCGGCGGTGCCGTAGGTGAGGGTGTCAGGATGCGCCTTGC